>JALWNJ010000182.1 GCA_026995955.1 Gammaproteobacteria bacterium | reverse complement strand
GAGTGCCGCCGCGGCCGTGGAACAGGCGGCACTCCACCCCATGGGCGTCGGTGATGGCGAGGATCTTCTTCTGCGCCTGGTACAGGTTCCAGGCCGAGGCCAGGATGCCGCCGTCCTTGCACGAGTCGGAGTAGCCCAGCATGACCTCCTGGCGATTGCCGGAGGCCTTGAGCATGCGGGCATAGACGGGATTGTCGAGCAGGCAGGTCAGTACCTCCTCGACGTGCTGCAGGTCCTCGATGGTCTCGAACAGCGGCGAGATCACCACATGGCAGAAATCGCGGCCCTCGTCGTCACGCCCCGCCAGTCCGCGCAGTCGCGCCAGGAACAGCACCTCCATCACATGGCTGGCGGCATGGGTCATGGAGATGACATAGCTGCCGAAGGGATTCTGGCCGGTCTCCTCGCGCATCTGCACCATGGTGTCGAACACCGCCAGGGTCTCGGCCGCCATCGGTTCCATGCCCTCGGTGTCGATCTCGGGCAGCGTCTCCTGGTCGATGAGGCGGGCCAGCAGCGCCACGCGCTCGGCCTCCGGCAGGGCGTGGTAGTCGGGCATGTCCCCCATGCGCGCCAGCACCTCGGCCACGGTGTTGGTGTGTACGGTGGACTCCTGGCGGATGTCCAGGTACTGCAGGTGGAAGCCGAAGGTCTCCACCAGCCGGATCAGGTCCTTGAGCTGACCCTCGGCCACCTGGCGGTCACCGTGACTGATCAGCGAGTCGCGGATCAGCCGCAGGTCGGTGAGCAGCTGTTCCGCCGAGCTGTAGGCATGGCTGGTCAGCACCGCCTGTTCGCCCTGGATGCGGCGGCGCACCGCTTCCAGGGTCTGCTCCAGCCGGTGGCGCATGAAGTAGAGCTTGCGCCGGTAGGGCTCGTTGACATAGCTGTCGGGGCGGTCGCCGAACACGGCCCGGGCCATGCTGGCATCGGCGTCGAGGCTTTCCAGGAAGGCGGCCGAAGGCTGGCACCAGTGGATGGAGTGGGTGAGGATGTGGCGCAGGCCGTTGACCTGGCGCAGGTATTCCACCAGCACCTCCTGCATCTGCAGGCGTACTGCGGTGGCGGTGGTCTCCGGCTTGACATTGGGGTTGCCGTCTCGGTCGCCGCCGATCCAGGAGCCGAAGCGCAGGAAACTGGGCGCCACCACGCGGGGATTGCCGGCGGCGTCGTTGCCGTAGGTGCGGCGCAGGGCGCGCTCCAGGTAGCGGTAGGCCAGGGGCACGGCCTCGAACAGGCTCTCCTGGAAGTAGAACAGCCCGTACTTGATCTCGTCCACCACCTCGGGCTTGTGCTCGCGTACCTCGTTGGTGCGCCAGTGGATGAGGATCTGGGTCTCCAGCTCGTCGATGATGTCCTGGCGCTGTTCGCGGCTCAGGCGGTGGTCGTCCAGCTTCTGGCTGGTGACGAAGATGCGCCGCTGGGCCTCCATGATGGTGCGCCGCCGTGCCTCGGTGGGGTGGGCCGTGAACACCGGCATGTAGCACAGCGCATCGAGCAGCTTCTGCAGCTTTTCGGCCGGCACGCCCTGCTCGTGCAGCTCGCGCATGGTGATGTCGAACGACCCCATCCACAGCGGGCCGCCGGTCGCCATCTGCCGGCGCCGCCAGCGGTGGGCAAAGGTCTCCTCGGCGATGTTGACCAGCGCGAAGTAGATGTTGAAGGCGCGGATGACCTGTTCCAGAGTGCCCGGATCGAGCCGCTCGATCAGTTCCATCAGCCGTGCGCGCAGGGCCGGGTCTTCCTTCTTGCGCAGGTCGATGTAGCCCTTGCGCAGGGTCTCGACATGGTCGTAGATGTCCTCGCCGGCGTGCTTGCGCAGGACGTTGCCGAGCAGCTGGCCGAGCAGCTTGACGCGCGAGCGCAGCAGCTTGTCGTTGATGGGATTGTACTGGGCGATGGTGGTCATGAAACGAAAAGTCCTGCGGCCGTGCCGGGATCGCCGGCGGGCGCAGGACGGGCCCCCTGTTCAGGTGTCAAAACGGCGCATATTATACCCGCAATGAAAATGCTGTGCGCGGGCGCACGGATTTCCCCGTTCCCGCGCCTTCTGCCCGGAAGGAGGGGCTGGATGGAACGGGCAGGGCCTGTCACCGAACGCCGCATTTGCCCGCCGCCGGTGGACTGGCGCCGGTTGCCGCCCACCGGTCGCCTGCGTCGCCTCTGCCTGCCGGGCCCGGTCGGGCCGCTGTGGCTGGAGTTGCGCGACGATTGCGTGCTGCGGCTGGGTTTTGCCTGCGGCCAGGCGGCGCCGCAGGCGGATGCCGAAGGCTGGTGCGCGCGCCTGTTCGGGGGCCTTGCGCCGGTGCCGGTGTACCTGCGCGGCACGCCCTTCCAGGAGGCGGTATGGCGCGCCCTGCTGGAGATCCCCTGTGGCCAGACCCGAAGCTACGGCGAGCTGGCTGCCGCCCTGGGGCGCCCGGGCGGGGCGCGCGCGGTGGGGCAGGCGGTGGGCGCCAATCCGCTGGCCTGGCTGGTGCCCTGTCATCGCGTGCTGGCGGCGCATGGCCCCGGTGGCTATCACTGGGGGCTGGCGGTCAAGCGGCGGCTGCTGGCGCTGGAAGGCGTGGAGCTGCCCTGAAGCCGCGATTCAGCCGCGTGGCCCGCGCCCCAGCTTCTTTTCCACCTCCAGCACCCGCAGGGTGGTGGCGAGCACCGTGTCGGGATTGAGGCTGATGGCGTCGATGCCCTGTTCCACCAGCCACTCGGCCATGTCCGGGTAGTCCGAGGGCGCCTGGCCGCAGAAGCCGGAATGGCGTCCGTTGCGCCGCGCCCCTTCGATGGCCTGGCGGATCATCTCCTTGACCCCGGGATCGCGCTCGTCGTAGTCGAAGGCCACCATCTCGGAATCGCGGTCCACGCCCAGGGTAAGCTGGGTGAGGTCGTTGGAGCCGATCGACAGACCGTCGAAGTGCTGCATGAAGGCATCGACCTGGATGACATTGTTGGGGATCTCGCACATCACCAGGATCTTCAGCCCCTGCTCACCCTGGCGCAGGCCGTTCTCGGCCATCGCCGCCAGCACCCGTTCGCCCTCCTGCGGCGTGCGGCAGAAGGGGATCATCAGCTGCAGGTTGGTCAGCCCCATCTCCTCGCGGACCCGACGCATGGCGGCGCACTCCAGGTCGAAGCCCTCGCGGTAGGTCGGGTGCACATAGCGCGCGGCACCGCGGAAGCCGAGCATCGGGTTGCTCTCCACCGGCTCGAACCAGCGTCCGCCGAGCAGTGCGGCGTATTCGTTGGACTTGAAGTCGGACAGCCGCACCACCACCGGCCTGGGCCAGAAGGCGGCGGCGATGGTGCCCACTGCCTCGGAGAGCTGGCGCACGAAGAAGTCGGCCGGTGCCGGGTAGCCCTGCACCAGTTCCTCGAGCCGGGCGCGCACCCTTTCGTCGTCGATGCGTTCCGGATGCAGCAGGGCCAGCGGATGGGCCTTGATGTATTCGTTGATGATGAACTCCATGCGCGCCAGGCCCACCCCGTCGTTGGGCAGGAAGCTGGTCTTGAAGGCCAGCTCCGGGTTGCCGAGGTTGATCTGGATCTCGGTGGCCGGGCGCGGCAGCTCCTCCAGGTCGGTCTCGATCACCTCGAACGGCACCTTGCCGTCGTAGACCTTGCCCACATCGCCTTCGGCACAGGAAACCGTCACTTCCTGGCCGTCGGCGATGTGCTCGGTGGCGTCGCCGGTGCCCACCACGGCGGGGATGCCCAGCTCACGGGCGACGATGGCGGCATGGCAGGTGCGCCCGCCGCGGTTGGTGACGATCGCCGAGGCGATCTTCATCAGCGGCTCCCAGTCCGGAGTGGTGATGTCGGCCACCAGCACCTCGCCGGGGCGGAAGTCCTGCATCTGCTTCGGGTCCCGAACCAGGCGCGCCGGGCCTGTCGCCACCAGGGTGCCCACCGCACGGCCGGTGACCAGCACCGGTGCCGTGCCCTTGATGACGAACTGGCGCAGCACATGACCCTTCTGCTGCGAGGCCACCGTCTCCGGGCGTGCCTGCACCATGTACAGCCGGCCGTCGATGCCGTCCTTGGCCCATTCCATGTCCATCGGCCGGTCCTCGCCGGCGTGCTCGCTGTAGTGGCGCTCCACCTTGATGGCGTAGTCGGCGAGCTGGAGCACTTCCTCGTCCGAGAGGCAGAATCGGGCGCGTTCCTCGGCCGTGGTCTCCACATTCATCACCGGCGGATCGCTGCCCTCGGGGGCATACACCATCTTGATCTTCTTGGCCCCCCGCACGCGCCGCAGCACGGCACGGTGGCCGGCCTCGAAGGTGGGCTTGTGGACATAGAACTCGTCCGGATCCACCGCGCCCTGGACGACGTTCTCGCCCAGCCCCCAGGCACCGGTGATGAACACGACATCGCGGAAGCCGGTCTCGGTGTCGAGCGAGAACATCACGCCGCTGGCGGCGAGGTCGGAACGCACCATCTTCATGATGCCGATGGACAGGGCCACCTTGAAGTGGTCGAAGCCCTGGTCGATCCGGTAATGGATGGCGCGGTCGGTGAACAGGCTGGCGAAGCAGCGCCGGCAGGCATCGATCAGGGCCTCGTCGCCGCGGATGTTGAGGTAGGTCTCCTGTTGGCCGGCGAAGCTCGCGCTGGGCAGGTCC
>JALWNJ010000181.1 GCA_026995955.1 Gammaproteobacteria bacterium | reverse complement strand
GGTGGGCACCGCCTGACGCTGCATGTTGGAGCCCATCAGGGCGCGGTTGGCGTCGTCGTGCTCGAGGAACGGGATCAGCGCCGCGGCCACCGAGACGATCTGCTTCGGCGACACATCCATGTACTGCACCTTGTCCGGGGTGGACAGGGTGAACTCGTTCATGTGGCGGCAGGACACCAGCTCGTCGACCAGGTTGCCTTCCTCGTCGAGGGTGGCGTTGGCCTGGGCGATGACGAAGTTGCCCTCCTCGATGGCCGACAGGTAGTGGATCTCGTCGGTGGCGCGGCCGTCCACCACCTTGCGGTAGGGCGTCTCGAGGAAGCCGTAGGCATTGGTGCGGGCGTACACCGCCAGCGAGTTGATGAGACCGATGTTGGGCCCTTCCGGGGTCTCGATCGGGCACACCCGGCCGTAGTGCGTCGGGTGCACGTCGCGCACCTCGAAGCCGGCCCGCTCGCGGGTCAGGCCGCCCGGCCCCAGCGCCGAGATGTCCATGAACTGAGACAGCTGCGAGCTGCCGAAGAATTCCTTGACCGCCGCGGCCACCGGCTTGGCATTGACCAGGTCCTGCGGCATCAGGCCCTCGCTCTCGGCCATGGTCAGGCGTTCCTTGACGGCGCGTTCGACGCGCACCAGGCCGACGCGCAGCACGTTCTCTGCCATCTCGCCCACGCTGCGCACGCGACGGTTGCCGAGGTGGTCGATGTCATCGACCTGGCCCTGGCCGTTGCGGATGTCGACCAGGGTCTTGAGCACGGCCAGGATGTCGGAATCCTCGCCCATCTCCTCCACCAGCCTTTTCGCCTCGTCGTCGCTGCGGCCGCTGAAGTACTTGTAGTCGTAGAGGATGCCCGGACCGGTCTCGGATTCGCGGCCAAGCCGGCGATTGAACTTCATGCGGCCCACCGGCGACAGGTCGTAACGCTCGTCGGTGAAGAACAGGTTGTGGAACAGGTTCTCGGCGGCCTCCTTGGTGGGCGGCTCTCCAGGACGCATCATGCGGTAGATCTCCACCTGCGCCTCGAGCTGGCTACGGGTGGGATCGATGCGCAGGGTATCGCTGATGTAGGGGCCGTGATCGAGATCGTTGGTGAACAGGGTCTCGAACTCCGTGACACCGGCACGATCCAGCGCCTCCAGCAGTTCGGGGGTGATCTCGGCATTGGCCTCGGCGATCAGCTCGCCGGTCTCCTTGTCGACGATGTTGTGCGCCAGCACCTTGCCCACCAGGTACTCGGCCGGCACCTCCAGCTTGGTGACCTCGGCCTTGGCCAGCTCACGGATGTGACGGGCGGTGATGCGGCGCCCTTCCTCGACCAGCACCTTGTTGCCGATCTTGATGTCGAAGGCCGCGATCTCGCCGCGCAGCCGCTCCGGCACCAGCTCCAGGGTGTAGCCGTCCTTGCTGCGCTTGATGTGATTGGTCTCGAAGAACAGATCGAGGATCTCCTCGGTGTCGTAGCCCAGGGCGCGCAACAGGATGGTGGCCGGCAGCTTGCGACGGCGGTCGATGCGCACGAACACGTTGTCCTTGGGATCGAACTCGAAGTCGAGCCAGGAACCGCGATACGGGATCACGCGGGCATTGAACAGCAGCTTGCCCGAGGAATGGGTCTTACCCTTGTCGTGCTCGAAGAATACCCCCGGCGAGCGGTGCAGCTGGGAGACGATGACGCGCTCGGTACCGTTGATGATGAAGGTGCCATTCTCGGTCATCAGGGGCAGTTCGCCCATGTAGACCTCCTGCTCCTTCACCTCCTTCGGCGCAGCCCCCTTGGGCGCGTCCTTGTCCATGATGACCAGGCGCAGGGTGACGCGCAGGGGGGCGGCATAGGTGACGCCGCGCAGCTGGCACTCCTTCACGTCGAACACCGGAGTGCCGAGACGATAGTCCACGTACTCCAGACGCACATTCCCGGAGTAGCTGACGATCGGGAAGATCGAGCTGAAGGCACCGTGCAGGCCTCGTGGCTTGCGCTCCTTTGCAGGCACGCTCTCCTGCAGGAAGTCCCGGTAGGAATCCATCTGGATGGAGAGCAGGTAGGGGACCTCAAGAATCTGGGGGCGCTTGCCGAAATCCTTGCGAATTCGTTTCTTTTCGGTGTAGCTGTAGGCCATCACGATTCCTCACGCGAATATGCTGTTTCATCTGGGGCGCCGCGCACCTCGGCGGCGAACCCCTGGAGCTTGTCGGCATGCCGGCGCACGATTTCGCCGGCATGCCGTCAGGCTCCGTTGCCGTTCCCCCGGGACGGGGAAAACACAAGCGGGAAAAGGCCGGCGGTCAGACCGCCAGCCTCTCCCCGAGCCCGTGCGACAGGCGAAGCTTACTTGAGCTCAACAGTAGCGCCAGCTTCTTCCAGCTGCTTCTTGATCTCTTCGGCTTCGTCCTTGGACACGCCTTCCTTGATGGTGGCGGGCGCGCCCTCGACCATCTCCTTGGCCTCCTTCAGGCCCAGACCGGTGATGCCGCGAACGGCCTTGATGACGGCAACCTTGTTGCTGCCGAAGCTGGTCATCACCACATCGAACTCGGTCTTCTCCTCGGCACCACCGGCCTCGCCACCGGCAGCACCGGCCACGGGCGCGGCGGCAACGGCGGCAGCGGCGGTCACGCCGAACTTCTCTTCCATCGCGGAGATCAGGTCAACGATCTCCATGACGGTCATGTTGGAAATCGCTTCCAGAATGTCGTCTTTGGATACAGCCATGGTATGTACTCCTGTGTTCAAATAACCGAATCAGCGTTCCTGATCGGCCACGGGGGCTTATTGCTTCGCGTCTCGAACCGCGGCCAGCGTGCGGACCAGCTTGCCCGGGACCTCGTTGAGGGTGCGGGCGAACTTGTCCAGCGGCGCCTTCATGACCGCCATCAGCATGCTGATGGCCTGGTCACGCGTCGGCAGGCTGGCCAGACGGTCGATCTCGGAGGCAGGCAGGCACTGGCCACCCACGGCCAGCAGCTTTACCTCGAGGGTTTCGTGCTCCTTGGCGAAGTCCTTGATCACGCGGGCGGCCGCGCCCGGATCTTCCTGCGAGAACGCGAGAAGAAGCGGGCCGACGAGCTCGTCCTGCATGCACTCGAACTCCGTGCCCTCGATGGCACGGCGCGCCAGGGTGTTCTTGACCACGCGGAGATAGACACCGCCCTCGCGCGCCTTGACGCGCAGGGCCGTCATCTCCTCGACGGTCAGTCCGCGGTAGTCAGCCGCCACCGCAGACAGAGCACTTTCAGCCACCGCGGCAACCTCAGAGACAATACGCTTCTTGTCTTCGAGACTTAATGCCACGAGTCTTACCTCCTGGTTACGGCCGGGACTTCCGTCCCTGCCGAGGTTGATACGACACCCGAAGGTGCCACCTCAACGGTGTACCGACCAGGAATCCCTGATTCGATGCCACCGTCTGCGTGGGCGATCGCTCATTAAGCGCCTCGCGGCGCACCCACGGTCTTTGACGCCGGCCGCATCCCTGCGGCCCACCAAAGTCGTGCCGGGCTCAGAGGCCCAGCGCGGCGTGATCCACCGGCACCCCCGGACCCATGGTCGAGGAGACGGTCACGCCCTTGATGTAGGTCCCCTTGGCCGCTGCCGGCTTGGCCTTGATCAGCTCCTGCAGCAGGTGGCGCAGGTTCTCCTCCAGCGCCGAGGGCTCGAAATCCACCTTGCCGATGGGGCAGTGGATGATGCCGGCCTTGTCGGTGCGGTAGCGCACCTGACCGGACTTTGCATTCTTCACTGCGGTGACCACATCGGGGGTCACGGTGCCCACCTTGGGGTTGGGCATCAGGCCGCGCGGGCCGAGGATCTGACCGAGCTGACCCACCACGCGCATGGCATCCGGCGTGGCGATGACCACGTCGAAGTCCAGATTGCCCTTCTTGATCTCTTCGGCAAGATCCTCGAAACCGACGATGTCGGCACCGGCCTCCTTCGCCTTCTCGGCATTCTCGCCCTGGGCGAACACGGCCACGCGCATCTCCTTGCCGGTGCCGTGCGGCAGCACGCTGGCACCACGCACCACCTGGTCGGACTTGCGCGGATCCACACCCAGGTTGACGGCCACGTCCACCGACTCGCGGAACTTCGCGTGCGGCATCTTCGCGATCAGCGCGAAGGCCTCGGCGGCGGGATACAGCTTGCCCGGCTCGATCATGGCCAGGGCCTCTTTCATGCGCTTGCTCAGCTTGGCCATTTACACGCCCTCCACGTCGATGCCCATGCTGCGGGCGGTACCGGCGATGGTGCGAACCGCAGCGTCCATGTCGGCCGCCGTGAGGTCCGGCTCCTTGGTCTTGGCGATCTCCTCGAGCTGTTCGCGCGTCACCTTGCCGATCTTCTGGGTGTTCGGGGTACCACTGCCCTTCTGCGCGCCGATGGCCTTGAGCAGCAGGATGGACGCCGGCGGCGTCTTGGTGACAAAGGTGAAGCTGCGGTCGTTGTAGACGGTGATCACCACGGGGATCGGCAGCCCCTTCTCGATGTTCTGCGTCTTGGCATTGAAGGCCTTGCAGAACTCCATGATGTTCACGCCGTGCTGACCCAGCGCGGGACCGACCGGCGGGCTCGGATTGGCCTCGCCTGCAGGCACCTGCAGCTTGATGTAGGACTCGACTTTCTTGGCC
>JALWNJ010000180.1 GCA_026995955.1 Gammaproteobacteria bacterium | reverse complement strand
GCCTGGGCCTGGGCGGCCCGCTCACCTACCCGCGCGCCACCCGCCTGCGGCGCCAGGCCGCGGAGCTGCCGCTGGACGCCCTGCTGCTGGAGACCGACGCCCCCGACCAGCCGCTGCACGGCCGCCAGGGCGAACGCAACGAACCGGCCTGCGTACGCGGGGTGTGCGCAACCCTGGCCGAGCCGCGGGACGCGCCCCCCGAGGCCATCGCCGCCGCCACCAGCGCCAACGCCGAGGCCCTGTTCGGCCTGCCCCCCGTCGCCCCGTCGTGACCGTTCGTCCGCCCGTGGCGGCAACGACCGTGGCAGGCCGGCGCAGAGTGCATTACATTCGCTACAGGCCCATCGTCATGCTGCTTACGCGCCCATGAACGACATCAACCAGCGTCTGGCCGCCTACGGCTTCGACAGCAACCAGGACTTCCGCACGCCGGTGCGCTGCCTGCTGGCCACGCCGCCCGGTGAGATGCGCTGCCTGGAGGTGGCCGGCGTGCCCGGCCGGCGCAAGACCGCCTTTGCCCATGCCCTGGCGCAGGCGCTGGGCTACCCGGAGCTGCGCTATCACGAGTTCCGCCCCGAGCCACCGCCGGCGGAGCCGGTGCGCATCGCCGAGGACCGCGACACGCCGCCGGGCGAACTGCCGGTGGCGCCGCTGGACCAGGCCATGGCCGAGGCCTGTGCGCTGAGCGAGGGCGAGCGTACCGTGCTCATCCTCGACCAGCTGCAGCTTGCCCCCTTCGTCGAGCACCTGCGGCTGGCCGAGTTCCTGCGCACCCACCTGTGGCGCTACGGCGACCTGACGCTCAAGGCCAACCCCGCCAACCTGATGCTGATGCTGGTCTCCGAACAGCCCCTGTTCCACGGCCTGCGCCGTCACAGCTTCCGCATCTGGGTGGAGTCCGAGGCACGCCAGCCGCCGGAGCAGCTGACCCCGGAGCTGCTTGGCCTGGGCCAGGGCGGCCAGCCCCTGCTGGAGGCGCTGAACCGCATCTTCGAACGCCTCGGGGTACACCCCACGCTCAGCGAGTACCGTCGCGTGGTGCATGCCGTGCACAGCCTGGTGCACGACCTCGACGACCTGCTGGCCGCCATCTACGGCTGGGTCGAGGGGGTGCCGCGCGAGCGCATCGCCGACCCCGAGCTGCGCCAGGCCCTGCTGCCGGAGATGGCCGTCATCGAACGCTACCTGGGGCTGGGCGAGGGCGAGCGGCCGGACATCGTGCTGGAGGAGAAGGGCGCGCACGACTGAAGGCGCGCCGCGGCCTCCTTCTGGTGTATCCTTTCGCACCTGCCACACAGCACAAGGGAAGACCATGAACCCGGATGAAGTGAAACGGCTCATCGAAGCCGGCCTGCCCGGCGCCGAGGTCGAGGTGACCGGCGACGGCAGCAAGTTCGAGGCACGCGTGGTGAGCGATGCCTTCGAGGGGCTCAACACCGTCAAACGCCACCAGAAGGTGTTCGCCACCGTCAACGAGCACATCGCCAGCGGCGCCATCCACGCCCTGACGCTGAAGACCCTGACCCCGGACGAGGCCGGCGGCTGATTCCGGGGGCGACGGCGCGTGTCCCGATGCGCAAGATCGTCCACATCGACATGGACTGCTTCTTCGCCGCCATCGAGGAGCGCGACCACCCCGAACTGCGCGGCCGGCCGCTGGCCGTGGGTGGGGCGGCGGAACGCCGCGGCGTGCTGGCCACCTGCAACTATGCCGCGCGCCGCTTCGGCCTGCATTCGGCCATGCCCACCCGCAGCGCGCTGCAGCGCTGCCCGGAGCTGATCCTGCGTCCGCCCGACCTGCCGCGCTACCGGGAGGTATCGCGCGCCATCTTCCGCATCTTCGCCGACTACACCGAGCGCATCGAGCCGGTGTCGCTGGACGAGGCCTACCTCGACCTGAGTCACGAGCCCCGGGCCGGCCGCGTGGCGCAGGCGATCCGCGCCCGCATCCGCACCGAGCAGGGCCTCACCGCCTCGGCCGGGGTGGCGCCCAACAAGTTCCTGGCCAAGGTCGCCAGCGACTGGAACAAGCCGGACGGGCAGTGCGTGATCCCGCCGCAGAGGGTGGACGACTTCCTGCGCAACCTGCCGGTGGGTCGCATCCCCGGCGTCGGCCGCGTCACCGAAGCGCGGCTGCAGGCGCTGGGCATCGCGACCTGCGGCCAGTTGCGGCAACTGCCGCGCGAGACGCTGATGCAGCACTTCGGCCGTTTCGGCGCACGGCTCCACGAGTTTGCCCGTGGCATCGACGAACGCCCGGTACGCACCCGCCGCACCCGCAAGTCGTTGAGCGTGGAGCACACTTTCGCCCGCGACCTCGGCGGGCTGGACGATTGCCTGCGCCTGCTGCCGACCCTGCAGGACGAGCTGGAGGCACGACTGGCGCGCCAGCCGCCGGCCCTGCGTGCGGCGATTTGCGGCCAGTTCGTCAAGATCCGCTTCAACGACTTTACGCAGACCACCGTGCAATCCCCAAGCCGCGCCCCCGACGGCACCCGCTTCCGCGCCCTGTGCGAGACCGGCTGGCGCCGCGGCCGGCGGCCGGTGCGGCTGCTGGGGCTGGGCCTGCGGCTCGACCCCGCGCCCGACGGCACGACGCAGCTCGAGCTGGCCCTGGAATGAGCGCACGGCAGATCCTGCTGGCTGGCGTACCCGCCCCCCTGCTCGATGCCCTGCGGCCACTGCTGGCGGCCCGGGCGCTGACCACCCTGGTGGCCGGGGAGGACGGCTGGCCCGCCGAGCCGGCGGCCCTGGCACGCCGGCTGGCGCAGCGGCGCCCCCCGTTGCTGGCCCTGGTCAACGGCCTGGCGGCCCGGCTCGCGCTGCCGGGAAAGGCGCCGCGCCCGTTCCCGCCCTATCCGCTGTACGAGGCCGCGGTACGCTGCCTGCCACCGGATGGCGGCTGTCTGGTGAGCCTGTTCGACCGCGAGGCACTGGATCAGGCCGCGGTGCGGATGCTGATGGGCCGCACGCGGCCGGCCCATCCCGGGCAACGGCTGTGCCACAACGCCATGGCGCTGAACGGACCGGACGCCGACCCGCTGCTGCAGGCACGGGCGGAAACCCTGCTGTGGCTGGCCACGCTGCCCGCCTGCGAACCGCAGGGGGCCTTTCTGCGCGGTTATCCGATGGAGGAGAAGTGAGGACCGGGCCGGGGACGGCCCCGGCCCGCGGAATCACGGTTTCTTCACGGCAGTAGGCTCGGGCGTGTCGTAGAGGCCCTTCTGACTGGCATACCAGGCTGCCAGGTCGGCGATGTCCTGATCCGACAGCGAAGCCGCCATGCCGACCATGATGGGGTTCTTGCGCTCGCCGGTCTTGTAGGCCTTGAGCGCATGCTCGAGGTAGTCACGATACTGGCCGGCGAGTTTCGGATACAGAGGTACGGTAGAGTTGCCGTCGGCCCCGTGACAGGCCGCGCAGGCCTGCGCCTTCTTCTGCCCGGCCACCGGGTCACCGGCCGCCTGAACGCTGCCCATGACCAGCCCCAGCAGCAGGGCCAGCAGCACGCGATGCCTGTTCCTGTTCATGTCCCGACCCTCCGTCACTTGTCTTTTCTCGGAAAACTGGCGAACCAGGCGGCCAGATCCTGCATGTCCTGATCGGACAGGGTAGCGGCCTGGGCATGCATGGTCTTGTGGCTGCGACTGCCGTCCTTGTATCCCTTCAGCGCGGCCACGATGTAGTCGGCATGCTGACCGCCGAGCCTTGGCACCCGATAGGTGGGATAGACATTGTTGTAGCTGGGAATGCCGTGACAGCCCATGCAGTCGGTGGCCAGTTCGCGACCGCGCTGCGGGTCGCCGGCGCCCTGCGCGGCGGTAGTGACGAGGCCCAGGCAGAGCAGGGCCGGAATGGTAAGCTTCATGTACGCCCTCCGGTCGTCTTGGTGGTTGATGCTCGGGGTGCCGTTCTGTGGTTCGGCGCGGCCCATCCGCAACCGATCGCTTTGTGATTGAACCCCGGAGGGAGTGTAGACCAGATCAGCGATTTGTCATCCCGTCGCCCTTTTCCCGCGACCGGGGCAAAGACGCCTCGAACAAGCGGTGGATGGCATAGGCCAGTCGTGCGCGCACCTCGTCGTCGCTGCGACCGGAACGGACATTGCCCACGGCTGCGCCGACCCACACCGGCCGATCGGTACGCGCATCCTTCGTTACGATGGCCAGCGCCCCCTTGGGAATGTTGCGCAACACCCCCGGCTCGCCCGGCCGCTCGGGCACCGGCTCGAGGTGCACCATGTCCACCCCGATGATGTAGCCCACCTTCAGTTCGGCATTGAGCGGATCGCGCACCAGGCCCCGCGCCGCCATCTCGGCCTCCACCAGCCGCCGCACCTCGTCGTCGAGATCGAAGCCGACCGGTTTCCAGTTTCCTCCCGGATCGCGCACCATGGACATGGCTCCGGCCCAGGTCCAGGTCCGGTAGCGGGCCGGATCGGCACCGGGCAGGATCTCGCTGCGCAGCTCGATGTCGTCGGTTTCCACGGACGGACGGAGGGCATTGCAGGCGGCCAGCAGCAGCATGGCCAGCAGCATCGGAATCAGGGTTCTTGGGTTCATTTCGGCTCGTTCTCCAGCTTGCGCAGCGCGCGGGCATCCGGATGACGCTCCAGCGCGCGCTGCATGGCGGCAAGAAA
>JALWNJ010000179.1 GCA_026995955.1 Gammaproteobacteria bacterium | reverse complement strand
GTTGCTGCCGTCGGGCTTGAGTTCCCTGAGCACCTTTTCGGCCTTCTCCTTGTCCTTGACCAGGATGTGGCGCGCCTTGTACTCGTGCTTCTCGATGCCGGCGATCTGCGCGTCGTATTCCTTGCGCAGCTCCTCGTCGGACAGGTCCAGCCCCTTGAGGAAGTCTCCCACCAGGGCGTTGACGAGCACGGCGGCGCGATGCACCTGGAGCTGACGCTGCACCTCCTCGCGCTTGTCGAGGCCCTTCCGCTCGGCCTCCTGCACCAGCAGCTTGGTGTTGATCATCTCGTTGACCAGCAGCGCCGGGTTGATCTGGGCATTGGGCTGGATCTGCTGCTTGTACTGCACGAAGGCCATCACGTCCTCGCGCGTGATGGGCTCGCCGTTGACCACTGCCAGGGCAGGGCCGGAGGAGGATTCGGCCACCTGCTTCTCCTGGGGGGCGGTGTCGGTCCGTGCGCTTTCCGTGGCGCCTTTCTGGTTGCATCCGCTCAGCAGGGCGAGGCTTGCCAGCCCGCCGAGGATCAGTGCCTGGGATCGTTTCATTCGATTGCTTCCTTATGGTTGCTTGCCAAAATGCCTTGTGGCGTGTTCAGGGCAGGACCTTGCGGAACGGCTTGACCGTCACCCGGGTGTAAACGCCTGCCTCGCGGTACGGGTCTGCCTCGGCCCAGGCGGTGGCCTCCTCGAGAGAAGGAAACTCGGCCACCACCAGGCTGCCGGTAAAACCGTTCGGGCCGGGGTCTTCGGCGTCGATCGCCGGATGCGGACCGGCCAGGATCAGCCTGCCCTCGTCGCGCAGTTGCTCCAGCCGTGCCAGGTGCGCCGGGCGCGCCGCCAGACGGGCGTCGAGCGTGCCGGGGGCGTCTTCGGCGATGATGGCATAGAGCATCTGTACTTCCTCGGAACCTGCGAAACCCCGCCATGTTAGCGCAAAGCCGGGGGGGTGGGGTAGCCGCTTGCGCGTCCCGAAAGCCGGGTGGGTGCTCGGCTGTGGACTGCGTCACGCCAGGATGCTTGCACTTGGGTACGCCCGGCCCCATTCAGGGACCACGAACGGTGTAGAATGTTCCTTTTTCCGACACGGTAACGCGCATGGCCCAGGTGCTCACCATTCATCCCGACGACCCCCAGCCGCGACTGGTGTCGCGGGCGGCGGAGGTGGTGCGCGACGGCGGTGTGATCGCCTATCCCACCGATTCGGGCTATGCTCTGGGCTGTCATCTGGACGACAAGCGGGCGGTGGAACGGCTGCGCCGTGTGCGGAGGCTGGACGACCGGCACCACCTGACGCTGGTGTGCCGCGACCTTTCCGAGCTGTCGCGCTATGCCAAGGTGGACAATACCGCCTACCGTCTGATGAAGCGGCTTACGCCCGGGCCCTATACCTTCATCCTGCCGGCCACGCACGAGGTGCCGCGTCGGCTGTGGCATCCGAAGCGCAAGACCATTGGCCTGCGCGTGCCCGACAACCGCATTGCCCAGGCCCTGCTGGAGGCGCTGGGCGAGCCCCTGATCAGCACCACCCTGATCCTGCCCGGCGAATCGCTGCCCATGACCGATCCCTGGGAGATCGAGGCCCAGGTGGGCGCGCAGCTCGATCTGGTGATCGATGGCGGCTACGGCGGGCTGGAGCCGACCACGGTAGTGGATTTGACCGGTGAGGTGCCGCAGGTGATCCGCGCGGGTGCCGGCCCGGTGGACTGGGAGGAATGATGGACATCAACGGCATCCTGCAGCAGATCGCCATCTGGACGATCCCCGTGCTGTTCGCCATTACCGTGCACGAGGTCGCGCATGGCTGGGTGGCGCGTCGGCTCGGCGACCCTACGGCGTGGATGATGGGTCGACTGACGCTGAATCCGGTCAAGCACATCGATCCGGTGGGCACCATCCTGGTGCCCCTGGTCCTGCTGCTGCTCGGTGGATTCGTGTTCGGCTGGGCCAGGCCGGTACCGGTCAACTACCGCAATCTGAACGATCCGCGGCGCGACATGGCGCTGGTGGCGGTGGCCGGGCCCGCGGCCAACCTGGTCATGGCCCTGGGCTGGGCGCTGATCATGAAGCTCGGCATCCTCATCGCCCCGCACAGCAATTGGGTCGGCCTGCCGCTGGTGTACATGGGCCAGGCCGGCATCGCCATCAATGTCGTCCTCATGGTGCTCAACCTGCTGCCGGTGCCGCCGCTGGACGGTGGCCGGGTGCTGGCCGGCCTGCTGCCGCCGCGCCTCGCCGAGGCGCTGGACCGGGTCGAGCCCTGGGGCTTGCTGGTGCTGGTGGCCTTGTTGGCCACCGGGATTTTGGGCATGATGCTCGGTCCGCCCTACCGCCTGGTGATGGAGCTGATCCACCGGCTGTTCGGGCTGCCGATCTGAACCATGGAGAGCTGACTTGACGACTGCTGCCACCGCCAACAACCGCGTCGTTTCCGGCATGCGGCCCACCGGCCGCCTGCACCTCGGTCACTACCACGGGGTGCTGAAGAACTGGGTCAAGCTGCAGGAGAGCTACGAGTGCTTCTTCTTCGTTGCCGACTGGCATGCGCTTACCACCCACTACGAAGAGCCCGAGGTCATGGGCCGCAATGTGTGGGACATGGTGATCGACTGGCTGGCGGCGGGCGTCAGCCCGGGCGCGGCGCGGCTGTTCATCCAGTCGCGGGTGCCGGAGCACGCCGAACTGTTCACCCTGCTGGGCATGATCACGCCGTTGGGCTGGCTGGAGCGGGTACCTACCTACAAGGACCAGCAGGAAAAGCTGCGCGAGCGCGACCTGGCCACCTACGGCTTCCTCGGCTATCCGCTGCTGCAGAGCGCCGACATCCTCATCTACCGTGCCGGCCTGGTGCCGGTGGGGGAGGACCAGGTGGCCCATGTGGAGCTGACCCGGGAGGTGGCGCGCCGCTTCAATCATCTCTATGGCCGCGAGCCCGGCTTCGAGGAAAAGGCCGAGGCCGCCATCACCAAGATGGGCAAGAAGAACGCCAAGCTCTACCGTGACCTGCGCCGCCGCTACCAGGAGCAGGGCGACGCGCAGGCGCTGGAAGTGGCGCGCGCGCTGCTGGAGTCGCAGCAGAACATCTCGCTGGGGGATCGCGAGCGCCTGTTCGGCTACCTGGAGGGTTCCGGCAAGATCATCCTGCCCGAACCGCAGGCGCTGCTCACTGAGGCCGCCAAAATGCCGGGGCTGGACGGCCAGAAGATGTCCAAGTCCTACGGCAACACCATTGCGCTGCGCGAGGAGCCCGAGGTGGTGGAGAAGAAGCTGCGCACCATGCCGACCGATCCGGCTCGGGTACGGCGCACTGATCCGGGCGACCCGGAGAAGTGCCCGGTGTGGCAGTTCCACCTGGTCTATTCCGACGACAAGACCCGCGAGTGGGTGCAGGAAGGGTGCCGCAGCGCCGGCATCGGCTGCCTCGAGTGCAAGCAGCCGGTGATCGAGGCGGTGCAGGCCGAGTTGCGCCAGATCCGCGAGCGCGCGCGCGAATACGAGGAAGACCCGGCCGCCGTGCGCAGCATCATCAACGAGGGCTGCGAGCGGGCCCGCGAGGTGGCCCGCGAGACCATGGAGGAGGTACGCGAGGCCATGGGGCTGGAGTACCAGTAGCCATGGCCGAGGGCAACGGTCAGCCACCCCCCATCGGTCCGCAGCAGGAAGAGATGCCCTTTGCCCTGGTGGGCGGCGAGCCGCTGACCACCCCGCCCGAGGATCTGTACATCCCGCCCGACGCGCTGGAAGTCATCCTCGAGGCCTTCGAGGGCCCGCTGGACCTGCTGCTGTACCTCATCAAGCGGCAGAATCTCGACATCCTCGACATCCCGGTGGCCGAGATCACCCACCAGTACATGCAGTACATCGAGCTGATGCGCGAGCTGAGGCTGGAGCTGGCCGCGGAGTACCTGGTGATGGCCGCCATGCTGGCCGAGATCAAGTCGCGCATGCTGCTGCCGCGCCCGGTGGAGGAGGGCGACGAGGAGGACCCGCGCGCCGAGCTGGTGCGGCGCCTGCAGGAGTACGAGCGGTTCAAGCAGGCGGCCGAGGATCTGGACGCCCTGCCGCGCATGGAGCGCGACCTGTTCCCGGTGCGCGTGGAACCGCCGCCGGTGAAGCGCAAGCGGCCCGAGCCCGAGGTGGCGCTCAAGGATCTGCTGCTGGCCTTTGCCGAGGTGATGCGACGCGCCGACATGTTCAGCAGCCATGCCATCCAGCGCGAGCCGCTGTCGATGCGCGAGCGCATGAGCCAGGTGCTGGAGCGCCTGCAGCACAGCGACATGGTGGAGTTCAGCGCCCTGTTCACCCCGGAGGAGGGCCGGCAGGGGGTGGTGGTGACCTTCATCGCCCTGCTCGAGCTGCTCAAGGCCCACCTCATCGACATCGCCCAGTCAGGCCCCTTTGCCCCCATCTATGTCACGCCAGCCGCGGCCAGCGAGGAGGACCGACCGGATCCGAAACAGGCGCTTGAGGAGATCGAGATCGATGGAGATTGAACGCATCCGTGACATCCTCGAGGCGGTGCTGATAGCGGCCGGCCGGCCGCTGTCGCTGGATCAGCTCGAGGCCGTGTTCGAGGGCGACGAGGTACGCCCGCCGCGCAGCCTGCTGCGCGAGGCCCTGCAGCGGCTGGAGGCCGATTACGAGGACCGCCCGCTGGAGCTGAGGCGCGTGGCCAGCGGCTGGCGCTTCCAGGTGCGCGAGGACTTTGCGCCCTGGGTGCAGCGCCTGTGGGAGGAGAAGCCGCCGCGCTATTCGCGCGCCCTGCTCGAGACCCTGGCGCTGATCGCCTATCGCCAGCCCATCACCCGCGGCCAGATCGAGGAGATCCGTGGCGTCAGTGTCAGTTCCCACATCATCAAGACCCTGCAGGAGCGCGAGTGGGTACGCGTCGTGGGACATCTCGAGGTGCCCGGGCGCCCGGCCCTGTACGGCACCACGCGCCAGTTCCTCGACTACTTCAATCTCAAGAGCCTGGACGACCTGCCCACGCTCGCCGAGCTGCGCGATCTCGACGCCCTGCACCCGGAACTGAACCTGCCCGATCCCGAACAGGAAGCGACCGGGAGCGAATCGGCCAGCGAGCCCGCGTCCGGGGCCGAGGCGGACGAGGGGAGGCTCGAGGTGCCCGCGGTGGCCGCCGGAACCGCGGCCGGGGAGCCAACGGAGCCGGAATCGGGCCCCGAAGGGCCGACCCTGCACTGATGTGCCGTTTTCCGGGGCTCGCCTGAGCCGTGTTCGGCCTGCGGCTGGTCCTCGCCTACAGCGCCTTTGCCGCGCTGGCCATGGCTGTCAACCTGCTCACCCAGGAAGGGGTGGCGCGCTTGTGGCCGTATCCCGGGTCGCTGTATGTGGCCATCCTTGCCGGCACCCTCACCGGCCTCTACACCAAGTACGAGCTGGACCGGCGCTACATCTTTGCCGCGGCGCGCCGCAGCGCTCGCGGCGAGGGGCGCCGGTTCCTGCTCTACAGCCTCAACGGTGTGTTCACTACCCTGGTGTTCTGGGGCATGGAACTGGCCTTCGCCCTGACCTTCGAGGCCTACACCATGCGCTATGTCGGCGCCGTGCTGGGGCTGGCCATCGGCTACTGGCTCAAGTATCGCCTCGATCGCCGCTTCGTGTTCGCCCATGATACTTAAGTACAGTTGCAAAACGCCCCAGCCGGTGCAAGGCTCGGGGTAGAAGAACGGGTCCTGCCGGAGGGGCCGACAACAACAAGCAATGGCTGGCCAGGGAGGCCCCTGGACCACGAACATGAAGCTGCTCGAATACACACTGCTCGCCGAACCCGATCGCCAGCGTCTGGCGCGGTTCGTGGTGTTCGCCGCCGAGCGGTTGCGGATCTCTCCCTTCCGTCTGCTGCCCCGATTGCTCGCGATCCTGGACGAGGCGGCCCTGCCGCAGGAGGCATGCCTGTCGTGCAACGGAGGGCACCTGGAGCTGCGCCTGGGCGCTCGGACGGCCCTTCTGGGCGAAACCGGGGTGTCGGAGCAAGGTTCTGGACTGCGTGGCCTGGCCTCCGAACTCAAGGCCATGGCCGAATCCCTCTCTCCTGAACTGCTGCGCCAGCGCAATCGCGAGGCGGAGCGGGCGCTGATGCGTGCCCGGGTCGCCATGCAGCAGGAGCTGCAGGAACTGGAGGCCGAGTTGCAGCGCAAGCGGGCGGAACTGTCGGCCTCCCTGCGCCGCGCGGAAACCGATGCGCTCACCGGCCTGCTCAACCGGGGAGCCTTCGATCTGCGCCTCAACGAGGCCATTCGGCGCTGCCAGCGGCAGAAGGAGCCGCTGTCCCTGATGCTGTTCGATCTCGACTACTTCAAGGAGATCAATGACGAACTGGGGCATCAGGCCGGCGACGAAATGCTGAAGAAAATGGCGCAGGCCCTGCGTGACAGCGTGCGTGACGATGTCGATCACTGTTGCCGCTTCGGTGGAGACGAGTTTGCCTGCATCCTGTTTGCCGACCTGCAGGTGGCCCAGCGCATCGCCGAACGGGTACTGGACGAAATGGAGGGGCGCGTCAGCATCGGTGTGGCCAGGATGCTGGCGGGCGATACGCTCGAGGCGCTGCTGCGGCGGGCCGACGAGGCCCTGTATGCCGCCAAGGAGGCCGGCCGTGGCCGTTATCACCTGTACCGGGCGGCATGACGCGCATCCGTCTGCACTGCGAACAGCCGGGCAACAGCGAGAGCGGGCGCATCCTGGCGCGTACCGGCATGAAGGCCCTGGCCCGGCGCCTTGGATTTTCCCCGGCTCGGATCCAGGTCATGGAAACCGTGCTGGCCGAAATGCTGAGCAACCAGGCCAAGTATGCGGCCGGCACCGGTCAGATCCAGGTCTGGGAGCAACGCGACATCGGCGGCAAGGCGCTCATCGATTTGTTCGCGCTCGATTTCGGGCCCGGCATTCCCGACCTGGCAAGGGCGCGAGAGGATGGCCGCAGCAGCAGCGGCACCCTGGGCAAGGGGCTGGGGGCCATCGAACGGCTGGCGGATGCCTGTGCCATCTACAGCCTCGCCGCCGGGCAGGGGCGCTGGCAGGGCGTGGCGGTATGGGCCCGCTTTGCGCAGGATGGTGTCGAGTTGGGATTGCCTGCAGCATATGGACTCTATCTGCGGGCGCTGAACGACGATCGCTACTGTGGCGATGGGCTGTGGCTGCACCAGGCCGGGGACGCGCTCTTCTGGCTGCACATGGACGGCCTGGGCCACGGGCGCGAGGCCGCCGAGGCAGTGCATGGCCGGGAAAGGCTGCTGGACCGTTTCCGGGGCCGAGATTGCGCCACCCTGTTGCAGGAGCTGGACGAAGGATTGCGCCGGTCGCGGGGCGCCGTTGCCATTCTGGGGCGCATGACCCCGCTGGAGGGCACGGTCGAACTGTGTGGAGTTGGCGACATGCTGGCCTGGCGGGTACGACCGGAGTCTCGTCAGGCGCTGCACTTCAGCTCCGGGGTGCTGGGGCGGGAACACCGCCGCATCGAGACGCAGTCTTTCGGGCTCGGTCCGGAGGAGTGGTACCTGAGCTGCAGCGACGGCATTCGCGGCCGCTGGCAGCCGGGCGACTATCCGGGCCTGTGGCACCAGCACCCGCAGCTCATCGCCTACCTGCTGGGCGCGCTGGAGGGGCGGAGCAATGACGACCGTTCGCTGCTGGTGATCGGCAGGTCGGACGGAAACCGGGATTGAACAAGCGAAACCAACGGGAGGAGCCGGACATGGTTGCGGAGGAGAAGGGCATCAACCAGCTGCTCATCGAGCAGATCCAGACCAACATCGGGCGCATTGCGCTCATCATCGAGGAGCGCGGCGGGTCGGTCTTCGCCCGTGCCAACCTGCTCAGTCAGGAAGAGCTCAACGACTACACCATGGAGTTTCTCGAGCTGTTCATCCTGCTGTTGCAGGCGGGGGATCACATCGACCGCGACTCGCCGGAGTTCGAGGCCATCAAGCAGTTCTTCGTCCAGTTCTCGCACCAGTTGCTGGTACGGGGCGGCAGCATGAACGAGTTCGTGCGCTTCGTCCAGTTCCTGCAGTTCGTGTTCCTGGAGAACCTGGAGTCGGACGAGGGGCTCGATTTCGAACAGACCCGCCGCGTGCTGCTGCGGCTTGCCACCCTGTTCAACGAGATCATGATCGAGGTGTTCAATGTCTACCTCGACGAGAAGGAGCGCACCATCCAGGCGCAGGCGGCGGAACTGCGCGAGGTATCGACGCCCATCACCGAGATCTGGGACGGCGTGCTGGTGCTGCCCATCATCGGCAGCATGGATTCCGAGCGCACCATGAGTGTGATGGAGAACCTGCTCAACCGCATCGACCAGGACCGCTCCCGGGTGGTGGTGATGGACGTCACCGGCATGCTCAGCATCGATTCGCAGGTGTCGCACTACCTGATCCAGATGGTGCGTGCCATCCGCCTGATGGGCGCCGAGGCGATCCTGACCGGCATCCGGCCCGACATCGCCAAGGCGCTGACCAATCTCAACATCGACCTGGAAGGGGTCAATACCCGTCCGCGTCTGGTCGAGGGGCTGAAGGCCGCCTTCCGCCTGCTGGGGGTTCAGGTGAGCCGGGCCGACTGAAATGGACGGCTGCGCCACGCTGCACCTATCCCCGCTGGGGGACCGTGCCCTGCTGGTCGAGCCCGACGAGGGGTTCGACATGCGGCAGGCGGAGGACTGCCTCGAGCGCGTCCAGCATGCCATGGAGGCAGGGGCTGCCGAATGGGTGATCTACGACCTGGCGCGGGTGGTCCTGCTCGACAGGGCCTATTATGACTGGTTGCAGCGGCTGTATCGTCTGTGCCGGCTGCAGGATGCCGAGCTGCTGGTGGTCAACATCCGGCCGCCCGTGGCCTGGAGCCTGGCCCAGCGGTTGCAGGATGCGCCACCCTTCCGCAGCCTGCGCGACATCGACGAGGCGTTGCAGTTCATCCGCAGTCAGTAGCCCCAAGACGACTCATCGCTCACCCAGGCGCGGGATGAGGATGGCCAGGTTGCAGGGTCGGGTGCGGCTGTCGAGCTGGGTGGCGATGAGCTTGTCCCAGCCGGTGCGACAGGCGCCGGTGGAGCCCGGCAGGCAGAACACATAGGTGCCGTTGGCCACGCCTCCGAGGGCGCGGGACTGCAGGCTGGAGCTGCCGATCTCTTCCCAGGACAGCATGCGGAACAGCTCGCCGAAGCCCTCCAGTTCCTTGTCCAGCAATACCGAGACCGCCTCCGGGGTGCCGTCGCGGCCGGTGACGCCGGTGCCGCCAGTGGTGATGACGACATCGACCTCTGGATCCGCGATCCAGGCCGAGACCACGGCGCGGATGCGATAGATGTCGTCCGGCACGATACGGCGGTCGGCCAGGCGGTGGCCGGCCTCGGTCAGCCGCTCCTGCAGGGTCTGGCCGGAGGTATCGTCCTCGAGCGTGCGGCTGTCGGAGACGGTGAGCACGGCGATGTTCAGCGGGCGGAATTCGGTGTCGGACATGCAGAGGCTCCCGGTTTTGGTCGGACGGGGGGTTTCGCCCATTGTACTTCGCCGGTAGCATGGCCGCCATGAAGAGACCCTCCCGACCCGGGCGTGCCGCGGCAGGCATGGCCCCCGAACGCATACAGAAACTGCTGGCGCGCGCCGGCCACGGCTCGCGCCGCGAGATCGAGCGTCTGATCGCCGCCGGGCGCATCCGCGTCAACGGGCGTCCGGCCGAGCCGGGGCAGCCGGTGACCCCGGCCGACCGCATCGAGATCGATGGCCGGCGCATCTCCTTCCGCGCCCACGAGCGGGCACAGCCGCGGGTGCTGGCCTATCACAAGCCGGAAGGCGAGGTCACCACGCGCCAGGACCCGGAAGGGCGCCCCACCGTGTTCGACCACCTGCCGCCGCTGCGCGGCGGGCGCTGGATCGCCATCGGGCGCCTCGATCTCAATACCTCGGGACTGTTGCTGTTCACCAACGACGGCGAGCTGGCCAACCGGCTGATGCATCCGGCCCGGGAGATCCCGCGCACCTATGCGGTGCGGGTACGGGGCGAGGTGACGCCGGAAATGCTGAAGCGGCTGCTCGAGGGCGTAGCGCTGGAGGACGGCCTGGCCCGATTCGACAAGATCGTGGATGCCGGTGGCAGCGGCCTCAACCACTGGTTCCATGTCACCCTGCACGAGGGGCGCAACCGCGAGGTGCGCCGGCTGTGGGAATCCCAGGGCCTGCAGGTGAGCCGTCTGATGCGCATCGCGCATGGCCCGGTGGAGCTGCCGCGCGGCCTGCGCCAGGGACGCTGGATGGAGCTGCCGCCGGCCGAGGTGGCGCGCCTCTATGCCGCCGTGGATCTGCCCTACCGGCCGCCCCCCACGCGCCGCGCGCCGGAGCGCAGCCGGCGGCCGCCCCGCAGCCGGCGCAGACCGGGACCGCGATGACCCGGCAGCAGGCCCGGGCCGTGTTCCAGGCCCTGTACCACTGCTGGGGGCCACAGCACTGGTGGCCGGGGGAGACGCCCTTCGAGGTCATGGTGGGCGCCATTCTCACCCAGAACACCAGTTGGACCAATGTCGAGCGCGCCATCGGCAACCTGAAGGCGCTGGGCGTGCTGGAGGCTGGCGCCATACTGGCGCTGTCCGAGGCATCGCTGGCCGAGGCGCTGCGCCCCTCGGGCTATTTCAATGTCAAGGCGGCGCGGCTGCGCGCATTCTGCCGCTGGTATCTGGAACAGGGCGGCTTCGGGGTGCTGCGGAGGCTGGATACGCCGACACTGCGCGAACGCCTGTTCTCCGTGCATGGCATCGGCCCGGAGACGGCCGACGACATCCTGCTGTACGCATTCGAGCGGCCGGTGTTCGTGGTCGATGCCTATACCCGGCGCCTGTTCGGCCGCCTGGGCCTGCTGCCCGAAGGGCTCGATTACGAATCCATCCGGGCCGCGTTCGAGCAGGCCCTGGGGCCTGACACGGCCTGTTTCAACGAATATCATGCCCTCATCGTGCAGCACGGCAAGTCCGTGTGCCGGCCGCGACCGCGTTGCGCCGAGTGCTGTCTGAGTCGGTTGTGCAATTCGGCGAACCCTGACACCGTTCAGGGGTCAAAACAGAAGGCCTGAGTCCTGGCCGACAGAACAATACCGAGGAGGAGACCACCATGCCATCCACCATCCGACTGCTGGGCTTCCTGTTGCTCCTGTTGCCCTTGCTGGCCCAGGCCAAGCGCGAGGGCGAACTGGAGGAAGGGTTCGTCAATCCGGGGCAGATCGACCACCCTTCCTGGTTCAAGAATTCCTTTCTCGACCTGTCCGAGGACGTGGCGGAGGCGGCAGAGGCCGGCAAGCGCCTGATGCTGTACTTCTACCAGGACGGCTGTCCCTACTGCAAGAAGCTGATAGAAGACAACTTCCGCCAGCAGGACATCGTCGAGACCACGCGCAGGCACTTCGATGCCATTGCCATCAACATGTGGGGCGACCGCGAGGTGACCGACCTCGAGGGCAACAGCATGAGCGAGAAGGAATTCGCCCGGCAGATGCGGGTGCAGTTTACGCCCACGCTGCTGTTTCTCGACGAGAACGGCAAGGAAGTGCTGCGCATCAACGGCTACTATCCGCCGCACAAGTTTCGCATCGCGCTGGAATTCGTGGCCGGGAAACACGAGAAGGAAGGGCCGTTCCGCGAGTTTCTGGCGCAGCGGGCACCGGAACCGGCCAGCGGCAAGCTGCACATCGAGCCAGGCTATCTAAAGCCGCCCTATCGCTTCAACGACATCCTGCGTTTCGGCAAGCCGCTGCTGGTTCTGTTCGAGCAGAAGCGCTGCAAGGCCTGCGACGAGCTGCACCAGGACATCTTCCGGCGTCCCGAGACCCGGAAGTTGCTCGATCGTTTCAACATCGCGGTGCTGGATAGCTGGTCGGACACGCCGCTCGTCACGCCCGACGGCCGGCGCACGAAGGCGCGCGACTGGGCCGGTGAACTCGACATCAAGTACACCCCCAGCATGGTGTTTTTCGACGAAACGGGCAAGGAGGTGTTTCGCACTGAGGGCTATCTGCGGGCCTTCCATGTGCAGTCGGCGCTCGACTATGTCGCCTCCGGCGCCTACCGCAAGCAGCCCGAGTTCCAGCGCTACATCGAGGGGCGTGCCGATGCCCTGCGCGAGAAGGGCATCGAGGTGGATCTGTGGAAGTAGCGCGCCTCAGTCGGTAGGGCGGGTGTCGGCCAGCTCGAAGTTGACGCCGCTGAGCTCGCAGGCCGGGCTCAGCAGGTGCACATAGGCCGCGGTGAAGGTCTCGGGCAGGGGGTTGTTCTCGGCCAGTTCGCCCGGATAGGCGCGGCGCCGCAGCTGCGTGCGCATGGGGCCGGTGTCGATGCCATTGACGAAGATCCTGCGGTCGCCGCCGTGTTCGGCGGCGAGGATGCGCATCAGGGCCTCGAGGCCCGCCTTGGCGACGCCGTAGGCACCCCAGTAGGCGCGGCGCGCGTCGTGGGTGGAAAAGACGATGCTCGGATGCTCCGAGTGCTCCAGCAGCGGCAGCAGGGCCTGCGTCATCAGGTAGGGGGCGTGCAGGTTCACGGTCATCACCCGTGACCACAGCTCCGGCTCGAAGTAGCGGATGGGCGTCATGTCGCCGAACCAGCCGGCGTTGTGCACCAGGCC
This sequence comes from Gammaproteobacteria bacterium, assembly GCA_026995955.1. Lineage (GTDB taxonomy): Bacteria > Pseudomonadota > Gammaproteobacteria > J044 > J044 > J044. Next base: position 5,249 of record JALWNJ010000179.1, on the reverse strand, counting down.
GTCGAGGCGGCCGAACTCCCTTTCGATGTTGGCGGCCATGTCGTCGTAGTCCTTGACCGTGGCCCCTTCCAGGTTCATCGGATAGATGGCCGGCTGCGGTCCGCCCGCGGCCTCGATCTCGTCATAGAGGGATTCCAGCGGCGGGATCTCCTTGTCCAGCAGGATCACGCTGGCGCCATGGGCGGCGGCATCGAGCGCCAGCGCCCGTCCCAGGCCGTCACCGGCACCGGTGACGAGAACGACACGCCCGGCAAGGGCATCTTCGGCGGGCTTGATCTGGCGCAGTTCCTGGGGGGTCATGCCGGCTCCTGGCAGTTAAGGGATGGAAGGCGGATTATATCAGGCCGGGGCATGGATTCATTGCGCATGGGCGCTGTGCGACAGCTGGCGGCGCAACCGCCGGGCCAGCCACCAGCGGCGCAGGGGGGCGATCTCGATGCGACGATGCAGCACCGGATAGCCTTCCTCGTCGAGCAGTTCCAGCAGGTGTCGCCGAAGCCCGGCGTACACCCTGACGGGCAGAAGGGCGGGGCGATCCTCCTCGGCGATCTCGTCCATGGCGGCGGTGATCTGACGCCAGATGCGCTCGCCCACGGCCCGGAACAGGTCGTGTACCGTCTCCGGCGGCACCGGAGCCAGCAGATCCCGGGGGCGCAGGCCCGCACGGGCCATCTCGTCGGGCGGCAACAGACACAAGCCATGGTCGAGATCGGGGCGCAGCTCGTGCAGGATGCGCAGCTCCTCCAGGGCATGGCCGAGACGGGTCAGTGCCCGGTGGGTGGCGCGTGCGCCATAGCCACAGGCGGCGCCGTCGAGCAGCAGCAGGGCGCTGCCCGCCCGGTAGCAGTAGAGGGCGTGGGCCTGGGGGGTGTCCAGCACCGGCTGCTCGAGCAGGCCCAGCCGAACATCGACCAGTTCCTCGAAGTACTCGATGGGCAGCGTGCCGTCCGCCACCTTCGGCTGCAGGTGGCGCGTCAGCGGGTGGGTGGCCTGCTGGCGTTCCATGGCGTGAATCTCGGTCTGCCACCAGGCCAGGGTCTGTGCCGCGACCGCCTGATCCTGTACCCGCCACAAGACCTCGTGAACCTGGCGGGCGATGGCGTGGATGGGCGCTATCAGCGCCTGTTCCGGGGTCCGTGCGGCCACGCGCAGGGCCATGCGCAGGTCGGCATCGTCCCGTGGTGCGAGCGCGAGGTGGTCGGATGCGGACTGGTCTTTCGTCATGGGCAGGTCTTCCCGGGTGCACGAGGCTTGACCCCGAACCTCAAGTATCGCATGTTCGCTGTTCGGGCGATGGCCGTCCGGCAATGGAAGCAAGCGCAGAGGAGTGATGATGCGTCGTGATGCGCCGAATCCCTGGCCCCCGTTCGTGCTGGCCTTCCTGGTCGGTCTGGCCGCCGGCAGCGTGTTGGGTCACGGGCTGCGGTCCCGGATTCCGGCGCTGGCCGGGCACCAGCAGGTGCAGCCCCGGCGCGGCATGGACGAACATGGCGAGGCCATGGCGCGGAGACTCGCCAGCGAGCTGCAGCAGGCAATCAGTCGCCGGCATCGCCGCTGAGCGCGGCATGGCCATTGTAGATCTCACCTCCGGCCGCGCGATAGGCCTCCAGCACGGCGCGGCCTTCGGATCCTAGTACTTCGCGCTGCACCGTGATCCCGCGGCGGGTCAGGGTGCCCACCCAGTCATCGGGCTTGCTGCCCTCGTCGAAGCCGATGGCGCGCACATCGGCGTCGGTGGCCGAGGTGAGCAGCCGATCCACACCCGACCAGGGAATGGCGCCCAGGCACATGGCGCAGGGCTCGGCGCTGACCACCAGTTCGTGGTCCGGCGGAAGGCGATAGCTGCCCACGGCCTGCTCGGCCAGGCTCAGGGCCACGATCTCGGCGTGGGCGGAGGAGCAGGAGAGCGTGGTGACGAGATTGACGCCCGCCGCCACCAGTCGATGGGCGGAATCGAAAACGGCGGCCGCGAAGGGGCCGCCGGTTCCATGCTGGACATTGCCACTGGCGAGCTCGAGCACCAGGGCCATGCGTGCCGCCGGATCGGGCAGGGGGTCGGCCGGCAGCAGGGGGGCAATCCAGTCCGGCAGCTCGATGCACAGACGGGATTGCGGTTTCATCGCTACTGCGCCTGCTTGAAGTCCTTGCGCAACTGGTCGAGCACCAGGTCGGTGATGTTCACCTTGTCCGAGTAGTAGGCGATGCCCTCGGCCAGCACCAGATCGTAGCCTTCGCGCACCGCCACCTTTTCGATGGCCTTGAAGATGACCTTCTGCAGCTCGGCCAGCTCCTCGTTGTTGCGGATGTTGCGGTCCTCGTTGTAGTACTGCTCCTCGCGCTTGGCCTCGCGCTTGAGGTTGAGCAGCTCGCGCTGCTTGGCGCGCAGCTGCTGTGCGCTCATGGCATCGGCATTGCCCTTGATCTGGGTCTCCAGAGACTGGATACGGCCCATCAGCTCCTGGATCTTGCGCTTGCGTTCGGAGAACTCCTTCTCGATGCGGGCGCTGGCCTCCTGCCGCTGGGGAGACTTTTGCAGCAGCATCTGCAGATCGACGAAACCGATCTTTCCGGCCTGGGCCGTAAGCGGCAGCAGCAGGGCCGCGAGCAGAACGAGGACGATGCGTCCGAAGGAAGCGGGCTTGCGCATGATGTCTCCTGAACTCTGGTGATTGTGCGAACCCGAATCATACCGCAGGGGGATGATGGGGGCCAATCCGCAGGCCCCGCCGGGCTTTGGCGATCAGCGCAAGAGGCGTTCCCGACGGGCCGCGTCGTCGGGCAGGAAACGGAGCAGCTCGCGCGGATCCCCGAGCAGGTGGTCGGCGCCCCAGGCTGCGGGATCGTCCTCCGGGGCCAGATAGCCCCACAGGGCCACGGCGGTAGCCATGCCGGCCGCCCGCCCTGCCTCGATGTCGCACGGCGCGTCGCCAATGTACATGGCCTGGGCGGGCTGGCAGCCGACCTGCTCGCAGGCTACCTGCAGGGGCAGGGGGTCGGGCTTGCGCCTCGGCGTGCTGTCGCCGGAGACGATGCAGGCGGCCCGCGTGGAGAGGCCAAGGCTGTCCATCAGCGGCTCGGTGAGCCAGGCGGGCTTGTTGGTGACCACGCCCCAGCGGCAGCCGAGCTGCTCGGCGCGTGCCAGCACCGGCGCCAGCCCTGCGAACAGGCCCGTGTCCAGGAACAGGTTCTCCCGGTACAGATCCAGGAAGCGCTGACGCAGGGGTTCACGGCTGGCCTCGTCCAGGTCGGGAAAGGCCAGATGCATCAGTGCCTTGCTGCCATGCGAGACCTGGCCGCGGATGTCCTCGAAGGGCAGGGGTGTGCGTCCCTGCTCCTCGCGCAGGCGGTTCAGGGCCCACGCCATGTCCGGTGCGGTGTCTAGCAGGGTGCCGTCGAGGTCGAAGAGCAGCGTGCGGATCATGGGTTTTGGTGCTAAATGGATTGGGGTAGAGGGGCATCCTAGCACCCGCAGGGTGCCAGGGTCAGGCATGGGGCCTCGGGAAGCTGGAGTCGTTTCTTCGCCTTTCCGTGCAAGCCTCGGTTTTGGCAGAGAAAACTTTGCCTTTCTCCCCATGGGTGCTATTGTTTCTGGAACGGTTCTGGTATTGTACAAAGGTACAGGCCCGGTACCGCCCTGCCGCAGAAGGAGGCACATGGATACCGAATCACTGAAGATCCCCAAGGACCGCCTGATCACCTCGATGTGGGTCGAGACGGAGGGGCAGGTCATCGCCTCCTTCTTCCTGCTGCCCCAGAGCGACCGGCATGCCGGGCCGGAGACGCCGCAGGAGGTACTCAATCAGCCCGAGCCCTTCGTCGTGGTGCTGCACGAGGACCCCCAGGAACCGCGCTTCTACAACAAGGACGCCATCGTGCGGGTGCACTACCAGGAGCCGGTGCGCGAGGACGAGGGCGTTGAGCGGACCGTCCTGTCCGCGCGGCTGGGCCTGCGTGACGGCAGCATCGTCGAGGGCGAGGTGCGCGAACTCCTTCAGCCGGAGCACCAGCGACTCTACGACTACCTCAATCTTTCCGGCAACCGCTTCATTCGTGTCTACGAGGTCGGCAGCGAGGACCAGGTGGTGCTGGTCAATCGGGATCACATCATCCGCATTCTGCCGGTGAACGGGAGCTGAGTGTGGCTTTGGGCATCCTGGACAATCTGCGCGTCGGTCGGCTGGTCGATCAGGTACTGGCCGCGCCCAGCATCGACTCGCCCAAGGCGAAGGCCGCCCTGGAACGCCTGCGCGAACTGGGCCGGCCGGCGATCCAGCCGCTCATCGATGCCCTGGACACCACCAGCAAGGAGCAGACCCAGGCCATTTCCATGACTCTGCTCAAGCTGGTCAACAACAGCACCCTGCCCGAATTCGTCAAGGGGCTGGGGGAAGGACGGCCGCGGGTGGTCAATGCCATGGCCTCCATCCTGCGTACCAGCGAGGCCTTCGATCCCAATCTCCTGATCGACCTGTTCGGTGACCCCGAGGTCTCCAAGACGGCACTCATCGAGATCCTCGAGGGCCACAAGGAAGAGGTGAATCCGGATCAGTTGCTGCGCCAGGCCTACAAGCTCGACATCGGCAACCAGAATGCCCTGTTCCGGGTCATCGACGACATCGTCACCGAAAAGCAGATCCCTGAGCTCATCAGCCGCCTGTCCGGCAAGGACGACAACATCCGGGCGCACATCGCGCGCACCCTGGGCAAGTTCGAGGGCAATCCGGCCGTGGTCGAGGCCCTGGAGCGGCTGGCCGCGGACCGCAACCGCCAGGTGCGGCTGGAGGCGGTGCGCTCGCTCACCGGCATGAAGGCGGCCGACATCAGCGTGCATACCCTGATCGCCCTGCTGCGCGATCCGGACATCCGCATCCAGGATCTGGCCATCGAGGCCCTGATCCGCAAGCGCGATCCGCAGACCGTGGAGCTGCTCATCGATCCGCTGCAGGACGAGGACGAATACGTCCGTCGCGCGGCCGTCGAGGTGCTCAACGAGGTCGCCGACACCGATTCCATCAAGGACCTGCTGGTGGCCATCAAGGATCGCGACTGGTGGGTACGCGAACGCGCCGCCGATGCCCTGGCCAAGATCGGCGGGCCCAAGGTGGTCGATGCCATGCTCGAACTGATCAAGGACACCGACAAGTTCGTGCGCCGCACGGCCATCGAGATCATCAACAGCAGCAAGGATCCGCGCACCCTCGACTACCTTATCAACATGCTCTCCGATGACGACTGGTGGGTGCGCGAAC
>JALWNJ010000178.1 GCA_026995955.1 Gammaproteobacteria bacterium | reverse complement strand
GGTGCAGCAGGCCATCGAGCAGTCCGGCATCCTGCAGCGGTTTCCCGACATCGAGCTCGGCAAGCGCAACAAGGTGGGCATCTGGGGCAAGCTCACCAAGCTGGACACCCCCCTGCGCGCGCACGACCGGGTCGAGATCTACCGCCCGCTGATCGCCGATCCCAAGGAGGTGCGCAAGCAGCGCGCCGCCGAAGGCAAGCGCATGAAGAAGGGTGGCGGCAAGGCGGGAGGGGAGGCTGCCGCGGGCACCAAGGATTGACGGGGCCCGGGACGGGCTCAGTCCTTGCGCACTTCGTTCCTGCTGCGCTCCAGGTAGAACTGGTCCGGGTCGACGAACTTTCCCGCCCTTTCGATGCGGCTGACCTTGCCCTGATCGAAGAACAGGGTCAGGCGGGCCTGCTGTGGCTCGCCATAGCCGGGCTTGTAGTAGTACACATAGTCCCAGCGGTCGCGATGGAAGGGATCCTGCAGCAGCGGGTTGCCGATCAGAAACTGCACCTGGCGCTGGGTCAGGCCGGGCCGGATACGGGCGATGTCCTTCTCGTTCAGCGCGTTGCCCTGCTGCACATCGATCTTGTACACCGTGAACAGGTCCATCGAGCAGCCGCCGAGCCCGAGCGCCAGACTTGAAATCATTCCAAGAGTAATGAGAAGCTTTTGCATTGTTTCCATGCCCCGAAACCGGCGCACATCATAGCCGAAACGCAGTCCCGGTGCATGGCCCATCCCTGGCAGCAGGAGTGCAGCGCGTGGAGAAACTCGATCTGAAGAAGGCCGGGCTCAAGGTGACCCTGCCGCGCATGAAGATCCTCGAGATCCTGCAGAACGCCGACAAGAAGCATCTCTCGGCCGAGGACATCTACAAGCGCCTGCTGGAGGCCGGCGAAGAGATCGGCCTGGCCACCGTGTACCGCGTGCTGACGCAGTTCGAAGCCGCCAATCTCGTCACCCGCCATCACTTCGAGGGTGGCCAGGCGGTGTTCGAGCTGGAGCAGGGCGAGCACCACGACCACCTGGTATGCATCAAGTGCGGCAAGGTGGAGGAGTTCCTCAACGAGACCATCGAGTCCTGCCAGCAGAAGATCGCCGACAACGCAGGCTACCGCATCACCGACCACTCGCTCATCATCTACGGCGTCTGCCCGGACTGCCAGGAGCGGGAGAAGGAAGGCGGCAAGCGCTGAACGCGTTCAGGCGCGGCTCTGATAGCCGCGGTCGAGCATCTCGCGGGCATGGGCCAGGGTCTGTTCGGTAATCTCCATGCCGCCCAGCATGCGCGCGATCTCCTTGACCCGTCCTTCCTCGTCCAGCACCTCCACCCGGGTCCCGGTATGGTCGGCCTCGCGCCGCTTGACCACGCGGATGTGATGGTGGGCCTGCGCGGCCACCTGCGGCAGGTGAGTCACGCACAGGACCTGGCGTTGTTCGCCGAGCCGCGCCAGGTGCAGGCCGACGATCTCGGCCACGCCGCCGCCGATGCCGCTGTCCACCTCGTCGAAGATGAGGGTGGGCAGGGTCAGCCGGCCGGCGGTGAGCATCTGGATGGCAAGGCTGATGCGCGCCAGCTCACCGCCGGAGGCGACCTTGGCCAGCGGACGCAGCGGCTGGCCCGGGTTGGTGCTGACCATGAAGTCGATGCGGTCGGTACCGAGCGGGCCGGCGGACTGCTCGTCGAGTGCCACCGCCACTTCGAAGCGTCCTCCTTCCATGCCGAGTGACTGCATGGCCTCGGTAACCCCTTCGCCCAGCTGCTCGCCGGCCCGGGTGCGGGCCTCGTGCAGGGCCATGGCCTGGCGGCGCCAGTCCTGCTCGGCCTCGCGCGCGGCTCGTTCCAGGCTGTCGAGATCCTGTCCCGGGCCTTCCAGTTCGTCCAGTTCGGCACACAGGCGCAGCCGCACGGCCGGCAGGTCCTGCGGTTCGCAGCGGTGCTTGCGGGCCAGACCGGTGAGCAGGCCCATGCGCTCCTCCAGCCAGGCGAGGCGGGCCGGGTCGTGCTCCACCGCGTCGGCATAGCGGCGCAGGCCGTCGGCCGCTTCCTGTACCAGGATGCGCGCCTGTTCCAGCAGATCGGCGGGCTCGCCCAGGGCCGCGTCCAGCGCGGCCAGCTCTTCAAGGCGCTGCAGCTCGCCGCTCAGCAGGCTGTAGGCGCTCATCTCGTCGGCCTCGTACAGGCGGATGCTGGCTTCGGCGGCACCGCTGCCCAGCCGGGTGGCATTGGCCAGGCGGTCGTGCTCGGCGGTGAGGGCGGCCCAGTCCAGGGTCTCTACCTCGGCCTGGTCCAGTTCCTCGATCTGGTAGCGCAGCAGATCGATGCGCTCGCTGCGCTCACCCTGCAGCTCGCTGCTGCGCTGCCAGGCCTTGCGCGCCAGCTGCCAGCGCTGCCAGGCCTCGCGGGTGGCCTGCAGCAGTTCCCCGTTGCCGGCGAACTCGTCGAGCAGGGCGCGCTGGGCGTCGCGCTGCATCAGACTCTGGTGTTCGTGCTGGCCATGCAGGTCGATCAGGCGACTGCCCAGATCGCGCAGCTGGCCCAGGTTGGCCGGGCTGCCGTTGATGCTGGCGCGGGAACGGCCGTCGGCGGTGACGATGCGCCGCACGATGCACTCCTCGCCGGCCTCGAAGTCCTGGGCCTCGAGCCATTGCCGCACGGCAGGAAGGCCGGAAAGATCGAAACTGGCATTGATCTCGGCGCGGTCGGCGCCGTGCTGCACCATGGCCGAGTCGGCACGATCACCCAGGACCAGTCCGATGGCATCGACCAGGATGGACTTGCCGGCCCCGGTCTCGCCGGTGAGCGCGGTCATGCCCGGATAGAGTTCCAGGTCGAGTTCGTCGATGATGGCGAAGTGCCTGATGTGCAGGTGGGTCAGCATCGGCTTCCGGTCCGGCCAGGTTGGGCGCCATTATGCCACTTCAGGGCTGTTCTCCCCAGCGCAGCTTGGCGCGCAGCACATGGAAGTAGTCGTGGCCCGGCGGGTGGATCAGCCGCAGATCGTGCTCGTGGCGGGCGACATGAATCTCGTCCTCGGGCAGCAGATCGAAGTTGTCCTGGCCATCGAAGGCGACCTGGGCGTGGTTGCGGTTCTCGCGGCACAGGCGCACCACGATGCGGCTGTCGTCGGCAACCACGATCGGGCGGTTGGAGAGCGTGTGCGGACAGATCGGCACCAGGCTCAGCGCCTCCAGCCCCGGGTGCAGGATCGGCCCGCCGCCGGACAGGGCATAGGCGGTGGAGCCAGTGGGTGTGGCGATGACCAGGCCATCAGCGCGCTGGGTATTGACGAACTGGCCATTGACCAGGGTCTCGAACTCGATCATGCGCACGACATCGCGCACGTGCAGGGTGACATCGTTGAGCGCATAGCTGGTATGGATGCAGTTGCCATCGCGCAGGATGCAGCCGCTCAACATGCTGCGCCGCTCCTCGGCGTAGTCGCCGGCAAGCACCGCGCCGAGCTGCACCGGCATGTCCTCGGGCGAGACGTCGACCAGGAAGCCGAGCCGGCCCTGGTTGATGCCGAGCAGGGGCAGGTCGTGGTCCACCAGGGTGCGGGCGGCATTGAGGAAGCTGCCGTCACCACCGACGACGATGACCAGATCGGCGCGAGCAGCCAGGGTTTCGCGGTCCAGACAGGCCAGGCCGTGGCGTTGTCCCCAGGGGGCACCGGTCTCGTCCAGCAGCAGTTCCGCGCCATGGCGCGCCAGCACCTCGGCCAGCTGGTCGAGGAGGGCGGCATGCTGCTCGGCGGGCGGCTTGACGATGACGCCGATGCGGGTAAAACGGCTCATGGTGCCTGGCTCCAAGTGTACTGCGCACAGGTTACACCGCGAGCGGCCGGAATTTCTACAGGGACAGGGCTGCATGTGCTTGATTTTTGGCCCATCGACCGCATATTGCGGTGCATGAAGCCCCGGTTTCCGGCTTGACACCCCCTTCCGGGCGGAACGAGAATTCGGCAACACCAGCCAGGATCAGCCATGAGTCAGACTCCGGAACTCAATCTCAACGAGCGCGCGCGTCATCTGCTCAAGGCGCTGGTGGAGGATTACATACGCACCGGCCAGCCGGTTGGCTCGCGCAATCTGGCACGCAGTTCCGGGCTTTCGGTCAGCCCCGCCACGGTACGCAATGTCATGGCCGATCTCGAGGAAATGGGGCTCATCTACTCGCCGCATACCTCGGCCGGGCGCATTCCGACCGCCCTTGGCTACCGTGTGTTCGTCGACAGCCTCATCAGCCTGCGGCCGCTGGATCCGGTCGAGGTGGAGCGGTTGCGGCTGGACATCGACCCGGAAGGGGGCAAGGACGCGCAGCAGCTGGCCGAGACCGTCTCTTCCATGCTCTCCAGCCTGGCGCACATGGCCGGCGTCGTCATGCTGCCGCGCCCGGAGCGGGTGCGGCTGAGGCAGATCGAGTTCCTGCGGCTGGAGGGCGGCCGCGTGCTGGTGATCCTGGTGACCAGCACCGGCGAGATCCACAATCGCCTCATCACGCCGCGCAAGGCCTACGGCGCCGAGGACCTGACCCGCATCGCCAACTACCTCAACGAGCGCTATGCGGGCATGGAGCTGCACCAGATCCACGATGCCCTGCTCGCGGAGATGAAGCAGGTGCAGCGCGACATGTACGAGGTGATGCAGCTCGCCATCGAGCTGGGCGAGCAGGTGTTTGCCGCCGACGGCGAAGAGGATCTGGTGCTGTCCGGCGAGACCCAGCTCATGGAATACGAGGACCTGTCGGATCTGGAGCAGCTGCGCCAG
>JALWNJ010000177.1 GCA_026995955.1 Gammaproteobacteria bacterium | reverse complement strand
GCCGGGGCAGGCCAGAAAGGCCCCGGTACACGCATCATGCCGGCACCCGGCTCGTCCGGCAGCGGTGGCGGCGGCCTGATGGCCTGCGCGGTTCAGGGAGGTGGCCTGGTGCGCACCAGCATGAACGACAGCCGTTGCCAGCAGGCAATGTGTACTCCGGGCCAGACCTGTTCGTGCAACGCCCGCGGGGTCAGTGCCACGCCGGAGATGCGAGAGGCCGCACGGCGCAGCGTGTTCAGGCCGGACCGGACCTTCGTCCGCGACTCGGGCCCCGACGGCTGGGGTGGCATTCCCGGAACCGGCGGCGGAGCCGGTGGAGGTTCCGGCCCCACGGCGCCGGGCGGGAAGGGACCGCGCGGCGGTGGATACCGATAACTATCGGGGGTCAGGGCCCGGCGGGTGACCGGCGCCACCTGCACGCAGCACCCCACGGCTCCCGATCCGGTGCCATGGACGGCATCCCTGTTCAGGATGGGCACTGTCTGTCCACAGGTTGACGGCAGCAACGACGAAGGGATTGCCCACCCGGGCGCGAAACCACCGCATTCAACGCCTCGTGGCTCGGTTCTCCCCGGTCCCTCGGGGTCGAATCTGGTGCCGGTGAGAGGATTTGAACCTCCGACCTACTGATTACGAATCAGTTGCTCTGCCAGCTGAGCTACACCGGCGTGGTGTGGATCGTTCAGGGGGGTGAAGAATAGCGGATCGGGCGGGGCGGCTCAATGTGCCGCGGATTCCTTCCGGCCGCGATAACGGATGATGACATCGACGCCCTCGATGCGGGCACCGGCGGGCAGGTCGGGCAGGGCCTCGATCTGCACCTGCTCGCTGTCGAGGTCGGTCAGCTCGCCGGTGTCGACATTATAGAGATGCTGATGCGGCTCCAGGTTGGAGTCGTAGAACTTGGCGCTGCTGTCCACCACCACCTCGCGCAGGAGACCCCGCTCGGTGAAGGTGCCGAGGGTGTTGTAGACCGTAGCCTTGGAGACCCGGATGCCGGCCTCGCGGGCGCGGATGTAGAGATCCTCGGCGGTGAAGTGGTCCGGGCGGGCGAACAGCAGGCAGCCGAGCGCGACCCGCTGGCGCGTGGGCGAGATGCCGTGGGCGCGCAGCAGATCCTGCACTTCCTGCGTCGATTGGGTGAAACCGCGTTTCATGTCGCCTGCCTCGGGGTCTTTTCCCATCAATTAGATCAATTTTAACCTTTTGGCAACCCGGCCCGCAACTGATAAGGATTCTCGTTCAGCGGCGGTTTCTCGCCGTTCATCAGTGCACGGACCAGGGCACAGGCGGCTAGCCCCATGACCACGCCATTGCGGAAATGGCCGGCGTTGACGAACAGGCCGCGAATGTCGGGGTGCGCTCCAATGAAGGGCACTCCCTGCGGAGAGCCGGGACGAAGGCCGGCCCAGTGGCGCACGATCGGCGCCCCGCGCAGGGCCGGCACCAGACGCTCGGCGGCGGCCCGCAGTTCGTCATGGGCCTGTTCGGTGGTGGACTTGTCGAAACCGACCCGCTCCATGGTGGAGCCGACCACGATGTGGCCATCGCGGCGCGGGATGAGGTAACGGCCCTCGTGCAGGAGGATGCGGCGCAGGGTACCGGGCTCGGTACGGTACAGGATCATCTGGCCGCGCACCGGGGCCACCGGCAGCGGCTCGCCGCCGGGCAAGTCCACCAGCGCGGCGCTCCAGGCGCCGCCGGCCACCAGTACCTGTCCGGCCCGGGCCTCGCCCCAGGGACCGCGCACGCCCTGCACCCGTCCCGCCACCTGCAGCACCTCCTCCACGGCATGGCCGCTGCGCAGCTCGACCCCACGCAGGGCCAGGGAGCGACGCAGGGCCTGCAGCATGCGTGGATTGCGCAGCTGGGCGATCTCCGGCATCCAGAGCCCGCCGCCCAGGCCGGTCGCCAGGGCCGGCTCGACGCGGCGCGCTGCCTCGGCCGTCAGGGCCTCGATGCGCGCCCCGTGCGCCCGACCCCACGCCAGGCCGTCCTCGCCGTCCTCGGGTTCGATCATCATCAGGCCGCTGCGGGTCCATTGCGGATCGATGCCGGTCTCCTCGTGCAGCTCGCGGCACAGGGCCTCGTAGCGGGCCTGGCTCCAGGTGGCAAGGGCGTTGACCGGCTCGGGATAGCGCCAGGGATAGAGCGGCGAGAGGATGCCGCCGCCGGCCCAGCTCGACTCGCGGCCGGGCTCGCCGCGCTCGAGCAGCAGCACCGAGCGCCCGGCCTCGGCCAGCATGCGCGCACTGAGCATACCGATGAGTCCGCCGCCGACGACGATGCAATCGTGCATGGAATGGCCTCGCTGCCGGCCCCGGGCCGGGGCGGGCGGAAAGTGGAGCGGGTGATGGGAATCGAACCCACGTTAGAAGCTTGGGAAGCTCCTGTTCTACCATTGAACTACACCCGCGCGGGCCTACATTTTAACCCCTGGTGGCCCGCAACGGGCAAGCGCGCGGCCGAAATGCCATAATCCCGGCACCTGCAGCGGAGGAATGCACATGCAACATCCGGACATCGCCTTCATCGGCGGCGGCAACATGGCCCGCAGCCTGATCGGCGGCCTCGTCGACACCGGCTGGCCGGCGGAGCGCATCCATGTCGCCGATCCGCTGCCGGAGGCACGCGCGGCGCTGGCCGCCGCCTGGCCGGGCCTGGCCGTGCACGAGGCCAATGACGAGGCCATCGCCGGCTGCAGCGCCTGCGTGCTGGCGGTCAAGCCACAGGTGCTGCCGGAGGTGGCCGAGGCCCTGGCGCCCGCCCTCCAGACCCATCCCCAGCTTGTGGTGTCGATCGCCGCCGGCATCCGCGAGGCAGACCTGGACCGCTGGCTGGGTGGTGGCCATCCCATCGTGCGCTGCATGCCCAACACCCCGGCCCTGGTACGCAGCGGCGCCAGCGGGCTGCACGCCAACGAACGGGTGAGCCCGGCACAGCGCGAGCTGGCCGAACACATCCTGCGTGCGGTGGGTCTGGTGGTGTGGGTGGAACACGAGGCGCAGATCGATGCCGTCACTGCCGTCTCCGGCAGCGGGCCGGCGTACTTCTTCCTGGTGATGGAGGCCATGACCGCGGCCGGCGAACGGCTGGGGCTGGACCGGGACACGGCACGCCTGCTGACGCTGGAGACGGCCCTGGGCGCGGCCCGCCTGGCACTGGAGAGCGGCGAGGACATCGCCAGCCTGCGCGAGAAGGTGACCTCGAAGGGCGGCACCACCGAGGCGGCGCTGCGGGTGCTCACCGAGGGCGGCCTGCCCGAACTGTTCGACGAGGCACTGAAGGCCGCGGCACGCCGCGCCGCGGAACTGGCTGAACAACTGGGAGCACGATGATCATGGGCAGTACCGGACAGGAACTGGCGCTCTTTCTCACGGGCACCGTTTTTTCGATCTACATCAGCCTGCTGATGCTGCGTTTCCTGCTCGCCCTGGTGCGGGCCGACTTCTACAACCCGGTCTCGCAGGCCATTGTGCGGCTGACCAATCCGCTGCTGGTTCCGCTGCGGCGCAGCGTGCCGCCTTTGGGCAAGGCCGACACCGCGGCCCTCCTGCTGATGTGGGTGCTGCAACTGCTGGAGCTGTGGCTCAAGACCCTGATCGTGGGCCAGCCGGTGCCGATGGCCGCCCTGCTCGTCGTGAGCGTGTTCGAACTGGCCAAGCTCGCCATCTGGGTGTACATCATCGCCCTCTTCGCGCAGGCCATCCTCAGCTGGGTCGCCCCCCACGGCGGTCACGGCAATCCGGTGGCGGCCATCCTCTACTATCTCACCGAGCCCCTGCTGCGCCCCATCCGCCGCCTGCTGCCCGACACCGGCATGATCGACTTCTCGCCGATGGCGGCCATGATCGGACTCTATGTGCTCCTGATCCTGGTCAACGGACTGATGCGCAGCGTGCTCGGCCTGCTGTGAACGCGCCGGTCTTCCAGCGCTGGGACGGCGACGACCTGATCCTGCGCCTGCGCGTGCAGCCGCGCGCCAGCAGCGACGGCTTCGGCGAGGTGCTGGGCGACCGCATCAAGCTGCGCCTCACCGCGCCGCCGGTGGACGGCAAGGCCAATGCCCATCTGCAGAAGGTGCTGTCCAAGCTGTTCCGCGTGCCCCGTGGCGCGGTGACCATCCTGCGCGGCGAGAGCAGCCGCGACAAGGAGGTGCGCATCGCCGCCCCGCGCCGCCTGCCCGACGGCTTCACTCCGCCTTGAAAGCCCTACGGGCGCTGTTTAGACTTCCCTTTCCACCGCTGCCAGCGATCCTCCGCCCATGCCCGAGACCATCCCGGCCGATTCCGTAGGCATCGTCCAGCCGCAGAAGCTCCATTTCGACGAGCCGCTGCAACTGGTCAGCGGCCGGGTGCTGGAGGAATACGACCTGGTCTTCGAGACCTACGGCGAGCTCAACGCCGACCGCTCCAACGCCCTGCTCATCTGCCATGCCCTGTCCGGCGACCATCACGCCGCCGGCTACCACAGCATGGAGGATCGCAAGCCGGGCTGGTGGGAGGTCGCCATCGGCCCCGGCAAGCCGTTCGACACCAACCGCTACTTCATCGTCTGCCCCAACAACCTGGGCGGTTGCAAGGGCAGCACCGGCCCCAACAGCATCAACCCGAAGACCGGCAAGCCCTGGGGCGCGGACTTTCCCATCGTCACGGTCAAGGACTGGGTGGCCAGCCAGGCGCGGCTGGCCGACCGGCTCGGCATCGAGCAGTGGGCCGCGGTCATCGGCGGCAGCCTCGGCGGCATGCAGGTGATGCAGTGGGCCATCGACCTGCCGCAGCGCCTGCGCCACGCGCTGGTGATCGCCGCCGCGCCCAAGCTGTCGGCACAGAAC
>JALWNJ010000176.1 GCA_026995955.1 Gammaproteobacteria bacterium | reverse complement strand
CTTTGGTTGCCGAACGGAGCGAGGGCCACATGTACCAGACCATCGGCAAGCTGGCTGGCGCCGAGGGCGTCGCAGCCGAGACGCTGCGCTACTACGAGCGCCTCGGCCTGCTGCGTCCCGAGGCGCGCAGCGAGGCCGGCTACCGGCTGTATGGCGAGGAGGCGCGGCGCCGGCTGCGCTTCATCCGCCGTGCCCAGGATCTGGGCTTCACCCTGAGCGAGATCGGCGAACTGCTGGCGCTGGGCGAGGAGCCGGAGGCCTCGATGGCCGAGGTCAAGGCGCTGACGGCCGAGAAACTGGCCGACATCGAGCGCCGCATCGCCGATCTGGAACGCATGCGCGAGGCCCTGCGGACGCTGCACCAGCGTTGCCCCGGGCATGGGCCGCGCCACGAATGTCCGATTCTCGAGTCCCTGGCGGGGGAGGGAGAGGCATGAGCGAAGCCGAACGCTGCAAGCTGGAGGTCGGCATCGACGGCATGAGCTGTGCCGCCTGCTCGGCGCGCATCGAACGCGGCCTGAATCGCCTCGAAGGGGTGGATCGGGCCAGCGTCAACCTGGCCACCGAACGCGCCGAGCTGGCCTTCGACCCGGAGCGGGTCAGTCCCGGCGAGGTGGTGCAGACCATCGAATCGCTGGGCTACCAGCCGCGCACCGCGGAGGTGGAACTGGGCATCGGCGGCATGACCTGCGCCGCCTGCGTGCGGCGGGTGGAGCGCGCCCTGGCACGCCTGCCCGGCGTGCTCGAGGCCAGCGTCAATCTGGCCACCGAGCGGGCCTGGGTGCGCTACCTGGCGGGCAGCGTCGAGGTGGACGATCTGGTGCGGGCGGTGGAGGAGGCCGGCTATCGCGCCTGGCCCATCGACGCCCAAGCCGGGGCAGGGGACGAGCAGGCCGCCAACCTGGCGCGCATGCGCCGCGATCTGTGGATCGCCACCCTGCTCAGCCTGCCGGTGCTTGTGCTGTCCATGGGCGGCGAGTGGATTGCCCCGCTGGGCGACTGGCTGGCGGCGCATGAGCCCTTTCCGCGCGCCTGGGCCTGGCTGCAGTTCGTGCTCACCACGGCGGTGATCCTGGGGCCGGGGTGGCGCTTCTTCCGCCCGGGGTGGATCGCCTGGAAGCACCTGGCCCCGGACATGAACTCGCTGGTCATGACCGGCACGGGCGCCGCCTGGCTCTACAGTACGGCGGTGCTGCTGGCGCCCGACTGGTTCCCGCAGGCCGCGCGTCATGTTTTCTTCGAATCGGCCGCGGTGGTCATCACCGTCATCCTCTATGGCAAGTATCTGGAGGAGCGCGCCAAGGGGCGCGCGAGCGACGCCATCCGGCGCCTGATGGGGCTGCAGGCCGACAGCGCGGAGGTCTGGCGTGACGGTGCCTTCGTCGAGCAGCCCCTGTCCCGGGTCCGGCCCGGCGACCGGGTGCGGGTGCGCCCGGGGTCGCGCATCCCGGTGGATGGCGTGGTGCTGGAAGGCGACAGCCATGTCGACGAATCCATGCTCACCGGCGAGCCGATCCCGGTCCATCGCGGCCCCGGCGACGAGGTGGCCGCCGGTACCCTGAACGGCAACGGGCAGCTCGTGATCGAGGTCCGTCATGCCGGCCGCGACACCCTGCTGGCGCAGATCATCCGCATGGTGGAGCAGGCCCAGGCCGGCAAGCTGCCCATCCAGCGGCTGGCCGATCGGGTGGTGGCCGTGTTCACGCCCGTGGTACTGGCCGTTGCCGCGCTCACCTTTGTCGTCTGGATGTGGGTCGGCCCCGAGCCGCGCCTGACCCATGCGCTGGTGACGATGGTCGCGGTGCTGGTGATCGCCTGTCCCTGCGCCATGGGGCTGGCCACGCCGGCGGCCATCATGGTGGGCACCGGTCGTGCCGCCGAGCTGGGCGTGCTGATCCGCCGCGGCGAGGCGCTGGAGCGGCTGGCCGGCGTGCGCCGTGTCCTGTTCGACAAGACCGGCACCCTCACCGAGGGCCGGCCGATGCTGGTACGGGTGGAGGCCGAGGATCGCGACGCGGCCCTGCGGCTGGCGGCCGCCGCCGAGCAGGCCAGCGAGCACCCGCTGGCGCGGGCCATCGTCGAAGCGGCTGCTGAGGCCGGCCTCGAGCTGCCGCCGGTGTCCGATTTCGAGGCCCTGCCCGGGGAGGGCATCCATGCCCGCGTCGAGGATCAGGAGCTGTGGCTGGGCAATCGTCGTCTGATGCGGCGTGTCGGGATCGACGAGACTGCCTGGCCGCAGGCGGAGCGTCTGGCCGAGGCAGGGCAGACGGTGGTGTTCATGGCCGTGGACGGGCGCCCCATGGCCCTGCTGGGCATTGCCGATCCCCCGCGTCCCGAGAGCCGGGCGGTCATCGCGGAGCTGCATCGCCGCGGCCTGCGGGTGGCGATGATCAGTGGTGACCAGGAACGCACGGCACGGGCGGTGGCGCGCGAGCTCGGCATCGACGAGGTCCACGCCGAGGTACTGCCTGCCGACAAGGCGCGCGTGGTGCGCGAATCGGCCGAAGGGGACGGCGCCGTGGCCTTCGTTGGCGACGGCATCAACGACGCGCCGGCACTGGCCGAGGCCGATGTAGGCATCGCCATGGGCAGCGGCACCGACATCGCCGTGGAGGCGGGCGACCTGATCCTCATGGGCGGACATCTGGATCGGCTGGTCACGGCCCTGGAGATTTCGCGGCGCACCCTGGCCACCATCCGCGGCAACCTGTTCTGGGCCTTCGTCTACAACATCGTGCTCATCCCGGTGGCCGCCGGGGTGCTGTATCCGTTCTGGGGCGTGCTGCTCAATCCCATGCTGGCCGGTGCGGCGATGGGGCTGTCGAGCCTGTTCGTGGTGTTCAACAGCATGCGCCTGCGCCGGATGCCGGCCTGGCAGCCGCCGACCGATTCACCCATAACGACAGGAGGAAACGAACCATGAGCTGGATCGTCATCGACATCGAGGGCATGAGCTGCGGTCACTGCACAGCCGCCGTGGAACGGGCGCTGAAGGCCGTGCCCGGCGTGGAACGGGTCGAGGTCACCCTCGAGCCCGGCCAGGCCCGCGTCGAGGGCACGGGGCTGGATGCGCAGGCCCTCGCCAACGCAGTGCGGGAGGAGGGTTACGAAGTGCGCGGCCTGCACGAGGATTGAGACGGTTTTCGTGACCGATCCGACTTTCGTACAGGGTGGGTCTGCGCTATAGTGAAAACCAGCGGCGGGTGAAGGCAGTCGTCACCCGGAGGCCACCGAACGAGCAGAACAGCCGGGTCACATGGAATACACCGAATCCCTGGAACGATCCGCCGAGATCACCCGCATGGTGCTCCCGACGCTTTCCCGTCTGGGATTACCGGTCAATCCCGTCAACTACGCGTTGTTCTACGAGTACTACCTGGGCCGCAATCCGCGCCTGAAAGAGGCGCTGGAGCCGGTCGCCGAGCAGGGCGCCGCGCTCTCCGCCGAGCGCGCCAAGGAGCTGTTCGAGCAGCAGGTGGTGTTCGCCAATACCGACCGTGTCGAGCAGATCGGCGAGGAGATCCGCGAGATGCTGGGGCGCATCATCCAGATGATCTCCGAGGCGGGCGGCGATGTCTCCCATTTCAGCGGTTCGCTCGGCGCCTACGCCAACAGCCTGGCGCATCTCGACGGGGACAATGCGACGCGGAAGCTCAAGTCGCTGGTCAGCGAGATGCTGGTGGAGGCGAAGCAGATGGTCGAATCCAACCGTGAGTTCGGCCAGAAGCTGGACTCCACCTCGCGCGAGATCAGTGCCCTGCGTGCCGAGCTGGCCGACCTCAGGCTGCAGGCCACGCTCGACGCCCTGACCGGGCTGGGCAACCGCAAGACCTTCGACGAGGCGCTGGCGCGGGCCCTGGAACACGCCCCCGGCGACATGGCGACCGTCTGCCTGATGATGGTGGACATCGACAACTTCAAGAGCATCAACGACGAGTACGGGCACCTCATCGGCGACAAGATCCTGCGCTTCGTCGCCGAGACCCTGCGCCGCTCGGTCAAGGGGCGCGATGTGGTGGCCCGCTTCGGCGGCGACGAGTTCGGCGTGGTGCTGGAGGAGACCCCGCCCCAGGGTGCCTACCGGCTGGCCGAGAGCATCCGCCAGACCATCGAGAAGAGCGCGCTCAAGCGCACCGACACCGGCGAGCCCATCCGCAACATCACCGTCTCCATCGGCGTCGAGTGCAACCGCCCCGGCGATTCGCCAGACGATCTCATCGAGCGCGCCGACAAGGCCCTGTACGAATCCAAGAACAAGGGCCGCAATCGCGTCACCTGCGGCTTCCGGGGCTGAAAGGGACTGGTCGCAGGCACCCGCACGCGCTATATTTTCCATTGGGCCGTCGGCCATTGACGCCATCGCGCGTCAGCCGTATCATGCGCGGCTCACCACGCATGTGGTCCCCGTCGGGGTATAGCGCAGTCTGGTAGCGCGCCTGCTTTGGGAGCAGGATGTCGGGAGTTCGAATCTCTCTACCCCGACCAGTTTACGGCGGGATCGGGAGTTTCTGCGCCCGTAGCTCATCTGGATAGAGCAACGGCCTTCTAAGCCGTGGGTAGCAGGTTCGAATCCTGCCGGGCGTGCCATTTCCCGCGGCCCGCAGCGCATGCGGGACCTGCGTGGTTCCGGCCTGCCGGTCGGTGCAAGGTTTATGGTGGATGTAGCTCAGTTGGTAGAGCCCAGGATTGTGGCTCCTGTGGTCGTGGGTTCAAGTCCCATCATCCACCCCATCTCACGGCGACGGACGCAGGATTCGCGTCCCGCCTCGGAACGAGGGGCGTCCCCGAAGGGGATGCCCCTTTTTCTTCATGGGGCCTCCTGCTTCGCAGTCACGAGATGGGCTGCTATAGTCAGGAAAGGGCCGCAGCTGGCCCGCCTTCAGCAAAGGGACTCTGCCCATGGATCAAGTTCAAGCTCGGTGTGCGCGTGCGGTGCGGGGGTGCTTCGTCTTCCTCCTGCTCCTGCTGCCCCTGACGGCGCTTGCCGACCAGCCGGATCTTGTCCGGGAAAAAATGCCCAACGGACGCGTTGCTCTTGCGACCTGGCACCCCGGGCACGAGGACAAGCCGCCGGTTCTGATCCTGCATGGCTTCCTGCAGACGCGGGAGTTCCCCACCGTGGCCCGGCTTGGCGAATCGCTGGCCGAGGAAGGCTATCCCGTCCTGTTGCCCACGCTTACGCTCGGCGTGGATACGCGCCGCAAGAGCCTGCCCTGCGAGGCCGTGCATCTGCACAGCATGGAGCAGGATGCCGAGGAGGTGGCCTACTGGGTGAAATGGCTGCAGCGGCGTACCGGAAAGCCGGTGACCGTGATCGGCCACAGTGCCGGCAGCAGTACCATGCTGGCGCTGTCCCAACGGCATCCGGAACTTCCGGTAAGCCGCATGATCCTCGTCAGCCTGCTCTCCTTCAGGCCGGAAGAGGCCAGTGTGGAAGGGAAACCGGTCCCGTCCGCCGGTGGCCGGCTGCGCGAATACCGCATCGCGTTCTGCAAGCGCTATCCCTCCACCCCGGAGGCCTTTGCCAGCTACCGTGCCTGGGATGCGAAACGCACGCTGCAGGCCCTGGCCGACGCGCCGTGGCCGGTGAGCGTGATCCTTGGGGGTGCCGATGATCGCGTCACCCCGCAGTGGCGCGCCCGGCTGAAGGCCTCGCCGGCCGAATTGCGGGTGGTCGAGGAGGCCGGACACTTCTTCGATACCCAGTACGAGTTCGATCTGCTGGACGAGGTCATGGACCTTCTGGGAGGGGCGTGATCGGGGTGTCGAGGGAAGGACGACATCGTCAGCCGGGCCTGACCTTCTATTCACTGGCCTTCCTTGCCCTGGTCGTGGCGAGCTTTCTGGTGGTGGCCGGCATCGGTCTGTTTTCGGTGCGCAGCTTCGACCGCCAGCTGGCCGAGGTCGCCGACCGGCTGGCCCGGCGCGAACTGGCCACGGTGATCCACTCCATCGAACAGGAATGGCGCCGTTCCATGGAGGCCCTGACCGGGTGGGACGAGGTCCGCCAGCAGATCGAGAACCCGGTGTACTACCCCTACTGGCGCGGTCATCGCCTGCGGGAGTACGGCAAGCTGCCGGAGGATCTGGTCGGGGTCGAGGTCTACGATGCCCGGGGTCGCATGCTGGCCACCCTCAGCGACAGCCGTCTGCCCCATCGCCTGCGGTCGGAGATGCTGGGCACGGAGCCCTATTTGCGCCTGCATCCGGATGGACTGGTGTGGTTCGTGGCGCCGGTGGCGGGGGCAGGGAAAGGCATTCTCGGTTTCGTCGCCATGAAGCTGGATCTGCTCAAGCGGCTGCGCCAGCACCACTACCGCTATCTGTTGGCCGACTCCCTGGCACTGGGCGCCTTGCCCCGGCCCCTGTCCCTGTCCGAGCTGCCGATGCGCTTCCACTTCCGCGTGCCGCCGTCGCCGGAGCTGGGGCTGCTCAAGCAGAGCATGACCCGTACCATGATGATGGTGGTGTTGGCGGTGCTGCTGTTGGCGCTGGTGTTCTATGCCGCGGCGCTGCGTCTGCTGCGCCAGCCGCTGCAGCGCCTGTTGCAGGCGGTACGCGGGCTGGAGGACGACCCTTCCGCCGGCACGGTGCTCGACGAGTCCCTTCCCCTGGCGGAGCTGGACGAGATCCGCGAGGCCCTCAATGCCTACCAGTCGCGGCTGAGCCAGGTGCACCGCCATCTCGATCGCAAGAACCAGGAGCTGTGGGAACTGGCCTATCACGACGGCCTGACCGGCAGCTACAACCGCCGCGCCTTCGACGAACACTGGAATGCGCTGCTCGACACCGTGCCCGGCAGCCGCATGCCGGTGTCCCTGGTGCTGTTCGACTGCAATCATTTCAAGGCCATCAACGACACCTATGGCCATCAGGTCGGCGATCTGGTGCTGCAGACCATTGCCGGCATCATCCAGTCCAACCTGCGCAACGGCGACAACCTCTATCGGGTCGGGGGCGACGAGTTCGTGCTGATCCTGCTCGATGCCGATGCCGAGGCGGCACGGCGGCTGGCGGAGCGGATCATGGACGCGGTACGCGGCTACGATTTCTCGCGCCTGGGCATCGAGGAGCCGGTCCGGCTCAGCATCGGCATTGCCTCGGCCATCGCCGAGCATGCCGAGCAGCTGCGCAACATGTACTGGGAGGCCGATCTGGCCATGTATCACGCCAAGCGACCCGGTTTCCACCACATCGCGCTGTTCAGCGAGGACATGAAGAGCGAGGCCGGCTCGGTGTTCTCCAGCCAGACCATTGCCACCGTCACCGAGGCCATCGAGACGGGGCGCAATCTGGTGATGTACTACCAGCCGATCCACTCGTTCAGGGAAGGGCGGGTGGTGTACTACGAGGCGCTGGTACGCATACACGGCGAGCATGGCGTCATCAACCCGGCAGAGATCTTCCAGATCGTCGAGAGCCGGCGGCTGGAGCAGGATCTGGACCGGGCGGTGTTCCGCCAGGTACGCGCCGATCTGGAGCAGGGGCTGATCCCCGAAGGGACGGGGGTGTCGATCAATGTTTCGGGGCCCAGCGTCACGGAACCGGCCCTGTTCGACTGGCTGGAGCCGATGGCCGGATTGCTGGAGCGCTACCGCATCGTGCTGGAGGTGACCGAGACCAGCCTCATCCGTCAGATCTACGAGGCCAGCCGCAGCCTGGACCGGCTGCGCGCCGCCGGCTTCAAGGTGGCGCTGGACGATTTCGGCAGTGGCTATTCGTCGTTGCGCTATCTGGCCTCCATGCCGGTGGATGTGGTCAAGTTCGACATCACCCTGGTCCGCGGTCTTGCCGAGCGCAACCGTCAGGCGCAGGTCATCGAGGGACTGGTTCAGCTGATCCGGGCCGCCGGCTATCCGATCGTGGCCGAGGGCATCGAGAACGAAGAGATGCTGGAGCGCGTGCGTCGCCTGGGCTTCGAATTCGTTCAGGGGTTTCACATCGGGCGTCCCGCCCCGCCGCAGGCGCTACCGGGCGGCGCCCGCAGCGGTACGGCCTGAGCGGTCATTTCCCCGGTCGGGGCGCGTTTTCTGCCAATCCTGCCGGTTCCGGGTATAATTCACGGTTTGGTGCCACGGCGCCCGCGGCGCCGTGATCGCGTGCGAAAGTGGCGGAACTGGTAGACGCGCAGGATTTAGGTTCCTGTGGGGCAACCCGTGAGAGTTCGAGTCTCTCCTTTCGCACCAGTTTCAACGACTTGAGTTCAAAATCCGGGCAAGAGGAAAATCCGAAATGCAAGTATCCGTGGAACCCGTTAGCGGTCTGAAGAGGAAGATGACGATCCAGGTCCCTGCCGAGCGCATCGACCAGGAGGTGGACAAGCGCCTGCAGTCGATGAAGGGGCGGGTCCGCATCGACGGGTTCCGGCCCGGCAAGGTGCCGCTCAAGGTGATCCGTCAACGCTATGGCCGCGATGTCTTCCACGAGGTGGCCGGCGAGGTGATGCAGGCCAGCTTCTACGAGGCCGTGGCCAAGGAAGAACTGCGCCCGGCGGGCGCGCCCACCATTGAGCCGCGCAGCCTCGAGCCCGGCAAGCCGCTGGAGTACGAGGCCACCTTCGAGGTCTATCCCGAGATCGAACCGGCCTCGCTGGAGGGCATCGAGATCACCCGTCCCGTGGCCGAGGTGACCGATGCCGATGTGGACAAGATGCTCGACAACCTCCGCCGGCAGCGCATGGGCTGGCAGGAGGTCGATCGTCCGGCCCAGGAGGGCGACCAGATCACGGTCGATTTCGAGGGCTTCGTCGATGGCGAGCCGCTGGAGGGCGGCAAGGCCGAGAACATGCCCATCGTGGTCGGTGGGGGGCGTCTCATCCCCAGCCTCGAAGAACAGCTTGCGGGCCTCGAGCCGGGCGAGGAGAAGACCCTGCAGGTCACCTTCCCCGACGACTACCATGTCGAGGATCTGGCCGGCAAGGCGGCCGAGTTCCGCATCCGCGTGCACAAGGTCGAGGAGCCGGCCCTGCCGGAGCTAGACGACGAGTTCGCCCGCCAGTTCGGCATCGAGGAGGGCGGCATCGACAAGCTGCGCGAGGAAGTGCGCGCCAACATGGAGCGCGAGCTGCGCCAGGCCATCCAGAAGGATCTCAAGACCCAGGTCATGGACGCCCTGCTGGAGCGCAACGAGGTGGAGGTGCCCGAGGCGCTGGTGGCCGAGGAGATCAAGGCCCTGCGCGAGCAGATGATGCAGTCGCTGGGGCAGCAGCTCGACGCCTCCGGCTTCCCCGACGACTTCTTCCGCGAGTAGGCCGAGCGCCGTGTCAAGCTGGGGCTGATCCTGGGCGAGATCATCCGCCGCGAGGACATGAAGGCCGAGCCCGAGCGCGTGGACCAGGCGCTGCAGGACCTGGCGGCCAGCTACGAGGATCCGCAGCAGGTCGTCGAGTACTACAAGTCCAACCCCCAGGCCATGGCCAGTCTCGAGTCGATGGTGCTCGAGGACCAGATCGTCGACCGCGTGCTGGAACAGGCCAGGGTGACCGAGGAGCAGAAGGACTTCGACAGCATCATGAATCCGCCGAAGGAAACGCAGGAGAGTGAACAAGACAATGACTGATCCCTTCAACGGCAACAAGGGCGCGCTCGACACCAGCGCCCTCAATCTGGTGCCGATGGTGGTCGAGCAGACCGCCCGCGGCGAACGCGCCTACGACATCTACTCGCGCCTGCTCAAGGAGCGTGTGATCTTCATCGTCGGTCCCATCGAGGACCACATGGCCAACCTGGTGGTGGCGCAGCTCCTGTTCCTCGAGTCGGAGAACCCCGACAAGGACATCCATCTCTACATCAACTCGCCGGGTGGTGTGGTCACCGCCGGCATGGCCATCTACGACACCATGCAGTTCATCAAGCCCGATGTCAGCACCCTGTGCGTGGGTCAGGCGGCCAGCATGGGCGCCCTGCTGCTGGCCGGCGGGGCCGCCGGCAAGCGCTATGCGCTGCCGCATTCGCGGGTGATGATCCACCAGCCGCTGGGCGGCTTCCAGGGCCAGGCCTCGGACATCGACATCCATGCGCGCGAGATCCTCAAGCTGCGCGACCAGCTCAACCGCATCCTCTCGAAGCACACCGGGCAACCGATCGAGAAGATCGAGCAGGACACCGACCGCGACCGCTTCCTGGGCGCCGAGGAGGCCGCCGAGTATGGCCTCATCGACCAGGTGCTGGTGGACCGCGCCAGTGTCGCCATCCGCGAGCCGGCCGCCGAGGAGTGACCGGCGGCGGAACCGCAGGCGCCACAGAGCATCTATACTCGAAGCAGGGGCATAAAACCCCGCGTTCTGCCGGTTGCATGCCTTGGGGAAAAGAGGCATTGTTAGGGTGTCTGCGACAGAGGTTCGACTGAATGAGTGACGACAAGCACAACGACCAGGACAGTGGCAAACTGCTCTACTGCTCCTTCTGCGGCAAGAGCCAGCACGAGGTGCGCAAGCTGATCGCCGGGCCTTCGGTGTTCATCTGTGACGAGTGCGTCGAGCTGTGCAACGACATCATCCGCGAGGAGATGCAGGAACAGTCGGGGCTGGGCGCCGCCAAACTGCCGAAACCGCACGAGATCAAGGCCATCCTCGACGAGTACGTGATCGGCCAGGAGGCCGCCAAGAAGGCCCTCTCGGTGGCGGTGTACAACCACTACAAGCGCCTCGAGAGCAATGCCGGCAAGAACGATGTCGAACTGTCCAAGAGCAACATCCTGCTGATCGGCCCCACCGGGTCGGGCAAGACGCTGCTGGCCGAGACGCTGGCGCGCCTGCTCGACGTTCCCTTCACCATCGCCGATGCCACCACCCTGACCGAGGCCGGGTATGTCGGCGAGGATGTCGAGAACATCATCCAGAAGCTGCTGCAGAAGTGCGACTACGATGTGGAGAAGGCCCAGATGGGTATTGTCTACATCGACGAGATCGACAAGATCTCGCGCAAGTCCGACAATCCCTCCATCACCCGTGATGTCTCGGGCGAGGGTGTGCAGCAGGCCCTGCTCAAGCTGATCGAGGGTACCGTGGCCTCGGTGCCGCCCCAGGGCGGGCGCAAGCACCCCCAGCAGGAGTTCCTGCAGGTGGACACCAGCAACATCCTGTTCATCGTCGGCGGTGCCTTCGCCGGGCTGGACAAGGTCATTCGCGAGCGCAGCGAAAAGACCGGCATCGGCTTTTCCGCCGAGGTCAAGTCCAGCGAGGATCAGCGCAGCCTCGGCGAGCTGCTGGCCGATGTCGAGCCCGAGGATCTGATCCGCTACGGCCTGATTCCCGAGTTCGTCGGCCGTCTGCCGGTGGTCGCCACCCTCGAGGAGCTGGACGAGGATGCCCTGGTGCAGATCCTCACCCAGCCCAAGAACGCGCTCACCAAGCAGTACGCCAAGCTGTTCGAGATGGACGGCGTGGAGCTGGAGTTCCGCGAGGATGCCCTGCGCGCCATTGCCCGCAAGGCCATGGAGCGCAAGACCGGAGCCCGTGGCCTGCGCACCATCCTCGAACACACGCTGCTCGATGTCATGTACGACCTGCCCTCCCAGGAGGGGGTGTCCAAGGTGGTCATCGACGAGGCCGTCATCAAGGGCGAGGCCGAACCCTACCTGATCTACGAATCGGGTGGCGGCGAGTACTCGCAGCAGGCTGCGGCCGAGTGACAAACGGGACAGGGGGCGGCATGGCCGCCCCTTTCTCTGTCAGGTGCTTGAAAATGCTGGCAGAATCCCCACATAGGGTGTAAATCCCTCCATCCGTCCCGGTCCCGGGGCGTCTGGACCTGCAAGAGAGAAAACACCATGGCAACACACGAAATCAACGGACCCGAAGTCACTGACGAGCAACCCATTCAGGTGGTGCCACTGCTGCCGCTGCGCGATGTGGTGGTCTATCCGCACATGGTCATTCCCCTGTTCGTGGGGCGCGAGAAGTCGATCCACGCCCTCGAGGCGGCGATGGCCGACAACAAGCAGATCATGCTGGTGGCGCAGCAGAGCGCCGAGGTGGACGACCCCACCCCGGACGATCTCAACGCCATCGGCACGCTGTCGTCCATCCTGCAGCTGCTGAAGCTGCCCGACGGCACCATCAAGGTGCTGGTCGAGGGCGGACAGCGGGCGCGCATCCTCGACATCAGCGACAACGAGGAGTACTACACCGCACAGATCGCGCGCATCGAGGAGGGCGGCACGCTCGACGAACGCGAGGCCGATGTGCTGATGCGCTCGGTGCTCAACCTGTTCGACCAGTACGTCAAGCTCAACAAGAAGGTGCCGCCCGAGATCCTTACCTCGCTGGCCGGCATCGACGAGCCGGCACGCCTGGCCGATACCATTGCCGCCCACATGTCACTGCGCATCGAGGAGAAACAGAAGATCCTCGAGATCGAGGACGTGCGCGAGCGCCTGGAGTACCTGATGGGGCTCATCGAGGGCGAGATCGATGTGCTGCAGATCGAGAAGCGCATCCGTGGCCGCGTCAAGCAGCAGATGGAGAAGAGCCAGCGCGAGTACTACCTCAACGAGCAGATGAAGGCGATCCAGAAGGAGCTGGGCGAGCTGGACGAGGCACCCAACGAGCTCGAGGAACTGGAGCGCAAGATCGAGGAGGCCGGGATGCCGAAGGAGGTCAAGGAAAAGGCCGTTGCCGAGCTCAACAAGCTGAAGATGATGTCGCCCATGTCGGCCGAGGCCACCGTGGTGCGCAACTACATCGACTGGCTGGTGTCGGTGCCCTGGAAGAAGAAGACCCGCGTGCGGCATGACCTCAAGCGCGCCGAGCAGATCCTGGACGAGGATCACTACGGCCTGGAGGAGGTCAAGGAACGCATTCTCGAGTACCTGGCCGTGCAGCAGCGGGTGAAGAAGCTCAAGGGGCCGATCCTGTGCCTGGTGGGCCCGCCCGGGGTCGGCAAGACCTCGCTCGGCCGTTCAATCGCGCGTGCCACCAACCGCAAGTTCACCCGCATGTCGCTGGGCGGGGTGCGTGACGAGGCCGAGATCCGCGGCCACCGGCGCACCTACATCGGCGCCCTGCCGGGCAAGATCGTGCAGAACCTGGCCAAGGTCGGCGTGCGCAACCCGCTGTTCCTGCTCGACGAGATCGACAAGATGGCGATGGACTTCCGCGGCGATCCGGCCTCGGCCCTGCTCGAGGTGCTGGACCCGGAGCAGAACAGCACCTTCCAGGATCACTACCTGGAGGTGGACTACGACCTGTCCGATGTGATGTTCGTGGCGACCTCCAACAGCATGAACATTCCCGGTCCCCTGCTGGACCGCATGGAGGTCATCCGCATCCCCGGCTATACCGAGGACGAGAAGCTCAACATCGCCCGGAACTACCTGATCCCCAAGCAGATGAAGGCCAACGGGGTGAAGGAGGACGAGCTGCGCATCAGCGATGGCGCGATCCGCGACATCATCCGCCACTACACCCGAGAGGCGGGCGTGCGCAACCTGGAGCGCGAGATCTCCAAGATCTGCCGCAAGGTGGTCAAGGACGAGCTGCTGGCCAAGAAGCGCAAGCAGGTGCACATCACCCCGCGCAACCTGGAGAAGTTCCTGGGCGTGAAGCGCTTCCGCTACGGCAAGGCCGAGGAAGTGGACCAGGTCGGTCAGGTCACCGGGCTGGCCTGGACCGAGGTGGGTGGTGAACTGCTCACCATCGAGGCGGCGGTGGTGCCCGGGAAGGGCAAGACCATCTTCACCGGCTCGCTCGGCGATGTGATGCGCGAGTCGATCCAGGCGGCCATGACCGTGGTGCGCAGTCGCGCCGCGGTACTGGGCATCCCGGACGACTTCCACGAGAAGAAGGACATCCACATCCATGTCCCCGAGGGTGCGACGCCCAAGGATGGCCCCAGTGCCGGCATCGGCATGTGCACGGCTCTGGTCTCCGCGCTCACCGAGATCCCGGTGCGGGCCGATGTCGCCATGACCGGCGAGATCACCCTGCGGGGCGAGGTGCTGCCCATCGGCGGGCTGAAGGAAAAGCTGCTGGCGGCCCATCGCGGCGGCATCGCTACCGTGATCATCCCGCACGAGAACGAGAAGGACCTGGTGGACATCCCCAAGAAGATCAAGGACAAGCTGGACATCCGTCCGGTGCGCTGGATCGACGAGGTACTGGAGATCGCGCTGACCCGCATGCCCGAGCCGCGTGACGATGCCGGCGATGCGCCGGTGATCAAGGCCGCCGGAAAGGGCCGCGGCCGCAAGCGGGGTGCCGTGCACCATCACTGATCGGGTCGAGCATGCGCCAACCTCCCGCACAGGGCCGTCTCCGGACGGCCCTTTTCTTGCGCACCGGTCTGGGCCACGAGGCCACCCGGTGCGACGGGTACGGGGCAATGCCGCAATGCTTTCAATCGATTAAGCCACCCATTGCAGGCAGGCCGTGAGCAGGGCCGTGTGAAACAGTCGGGAAAGCGCGGAAATTCTCGTTGACAGCCTTCTTTTGGGCTTGGTATAAAATCGTTCGCTTGAAAGCAGGCCAGCCTGTCAGGCAAGACCATCCGTCTGTTTCAATGCGGTCCGGAGCTGTACTGTGGCAGGGGGGTGTGCCGGCCACAGCCCGCAGAAACCAATCCGCTCTAAG
Source organism: Gammaproteobacteria bacterium (assembly GCA_026995955.1). Taxonomy (GTDB): domain Bacteria; phylum Pseudomonadota; class Gammaproteobacteria; order J044; family J044; genus J044. The sequence continues at coordinate 3,828 of JALWNJ010000176.1, read as the reverse complement.
GTGAGGATGTTTGATGAACAAGTCAGAACTGATCGATGCAGTAGCCAATGCCGCCGACATGACCAAGGCCGACGCCACGCGCGCCGTGGATGCCTTCGTACAGGTGGTTACCGATGCACTGAAGGACGGTGACCAGGTGACTCTGGTCGGCTTTGGCACCTTCCTGGTTCGCGAGCGCGAGGCACGCCAGGGCCGTAACCCGCGTACCGGCGAGACCATCCAGATTGCCGCCTCCAAGGTACCGGCATTCAAGGCTGGAAAAGCGCTGAAGGATGCCGTAAACTAGGCCGCCTTTTCGGGGCCGGGTGCTTAGCTCAGTTGGTAGAGCGTCGCCCTTACAAGGCGAATGTCGGGAGTTCAAGTCTCTCAGCACCCACCAGGTTCAGGAGTGGTAGTTCAGCTGGTTAGAATACCGGCCTGTCACGCCGGGGGTCGCGGGTTCGAGTCCCGTCCACTCCGCCATACAGAGAGGGGTGTCCGCAGGGACACCCCTCTGCTTTGCACGACACGGGAAGAAGGCGTTTCCCGGGACTGACAGGGAACAGGATCCGCCGCGGACGGCTGTCCTGCGGCACAGCTGCGGAGTGGTAGTTCAGCTGGTTAGAATACCGGCCTGTCACGCCGGGGGTCGCGGGTTCGAGTCCCGTCCACTCCGCCATTTCCTTCCCCGCCAGGTTTCGTTATCCTCTGCGCTTCGCTTCACGGGACACAGCCATGCTGCAGAGTATTCACGACAAGGCCAAGGGGCTCTTTGCCTACATCATCCTCATCTTCATCAGCATTCCCTTTGCGTTGTGGGGCATTCAGTCCTACTTCGAGGGCGGCGGCAAGAAGCTGGCGGCTGAGGTCAACGGCAAGGAGATCCCGGTCCGTCTCTACGAGCAGTCCCTGCGCGAAAAGCGCCAGCAGCTCCTGCAGGCCTTCGGCGGCAATGTTCCGCCGGGCTATCTCGACGAGAATCTGCTCAGGCAGGAGGCCCTGGCGGGTCTGATCCGTGAACACCTGCTGGCCGAGGAACTGGAACGCTATGGCTACCGCATCGGCGACCGGCAGCTGGCACGCATCATCCACGAAATGCCGATCTTCCAGCGCAACGGCCGCTTCGACAAGGCGCTCTACGACCGCCTGCTCTCCAGCCAGCGCCTGTCCAAGGCCGGTTTCGAGCTGCAGGTGCGCATCCAGGCCCTGCGCAAGCAGTTCCGGCAGGGTATCGCCGGCAGCGCCTTCCTGCCGGTCGCATTCAAGCGTGACTACCTGCGCCTGCTCGATCAGAGGCGCAGTTTCGACCAGGGGCGCATCGACCCCGAGCGCTTCGCTGACCGCGCCGAGCCTTCCGATGAGGACATTCGTGCCTGGTACCGGAGTCATCGCCAGGACTACCTCACCCCCGAGCAGGTGCGTATCGAGTTCGTGCGCCTGAGCCAGCAGAAACTGGCCGAAGCGGTCAAGGTCAGCGAGGAGGAACTGCGCGCCGCCTACGAGGAGCAGCAGGACAGCCTGCGCACGCCCGAAAGGCGCCACCTGCGCCACATCCTGCTCAAGGTGGACGAGAAGCATCCGGAGAATGCAGTGCGCCAGCGCATCGAGGCCCTGCGCAAGCAGATCCACGGGCTGGCGGACTTCCGCCGTCTGGCCCGCGAGCAGTCCGAGGATCCGGTCAGCGCGCCGCGCGAGGGGGATCTTGGCGTGGTCGAGCCGGGCGAACTCGAACAGGCACTGGATCGTACCGCCTTCAGCCTGCCCAGCGGCGAAGTGAGCCGGCCGATCCGCACGGCGCGCGGCTACGAGCTGCTGATGGTCGAATCGATCCAGCCGTCTCGCCAGCGCAGTTTCGAGGAGGTTCGCACCAGGCTGGCGCGCGAACTGGCCGAGCGCGAGGCCGAGAATCGTTTTCTCGATCTCTCCGACAAGCTGGCCACGCTGGCCTACGAAGTGCCGGACAGCCTCGACGATGCGGCAGCGGCCATCGGCGCCCGGGTCGAAAAGAGCGACTGGTTCTCGCGCGAGCAGGGCAGGGGTCTCGCTGCCAGCCCCTCGGTGCGCGAGGCCGCCTTCGCTGACGAGGTGCTCAAGGAGCGCCACAACAGTGAACTGCTGGAACTCATGCCCGGGGAGGTGGTGGTGTTGCGCATCGCCGAGCATCGCCCCCCTGCCGAGCGCCCGCTGGCCGAGGTCCGTGACGATATCCGCAAGCTGCTGCGCCAACGCCGTATGCGCGAACTGGCGAAGGAGACCGGCGAACGCCTGCTGACGGAGTTGCGCAGGGGCGAACTCGGCTGGTCGGACCTGCCCGGAAAGGGCGTGGCGCTTTCGAGTCATGAGGATGTGAAACGGGACGACGCCGATACAGTTCCTCCGGCGATTCTGGAGCGGGTGTTCCGCATGCCCCGCCCGCAGGGTGAAAAGGCGAGTCTGGCCGGGCTGCAGGCCGACGATGGTGCCTTCGTGCTGTTGCGCCTGCGTCGGGTAGAGGATGGCAAGCCCAGTGATCCGGCCCGGGCCCGCGATCTGGATACCCGCTACGGGGCGCTGGAGTACGAGGCCGTACTCAAGTCGCTGGAGGGCAAGGCCGAGATCACCGTGTACAAGGACAATCTCTGATGCCCTGGCGGCTGGCACTGCACTGGCAGATCCTGATCGCGATCCTGCTGGCAGCGCTCGCCGGATGGGTGTCGGGTGCGGAAGGGCAGCTCCTGGGGCTCCCGCTGCTTGGGGTCTATGAGTTTCTCGGCACCCTGTTCCTCAACGCCCTGAAGATGCTCATCGTGCCCCTGATCGTGTCGGCGGTGATCACCGGCATGGCCGGCATGGGCCGGCACGAGGGGTTCGGGCGGCTGGGGCTCAAGACCCTGGCCTACTACCTGCTCACCAGCCTGCTGGCCATCCTGGTGGGACTACTGTTCGTCAATCTGCTGCAGCCCGGCGCGGGCATGTCGCTGGGCAGCGCCGGCATCACCGAGGAGCTGACCGCGCGGGTGGCCAACCGCGGCAGTGGCGACATCATCGAGATCTTCATCCGCATGGTGCCGCCCAACATCGTTGCAGCCGCGGCCAATGGCCAGATGCTGGGCCTGATCTTCTTCTCCCTGCTGTTCGGGTATTTCCTGCATCGCATTCCGCCCGAGTTCGCTGCCACCCAGGAAAGCTTCTGGCAGGGTGTTTATCACATCATGATGCGCATCACCGACCTGGTGATGCGCTTTGCCCCCATCGGCGTGTTCGGCCTGGTGGCCGGCGTCGTGGCGCGTACCGGCGTGGAGCAGTTCGCCGGCGTTGGCCTGTTCTTCGTGACCGTCGTACTGGCCCTGGCTACCCATGCCTTCGTCACCCTGCCGCTGCTGCTGTCGATCCTGGGCCGGGTCAATCCCCTGCGGCACTTCCGCGCCATGGCGCCAGCCATTCTGACCGCCTTCTCCACCAGCTCCTCGGCGGCCACGCTGCCCATCACGCTGGATTGCGTCGAGCGCCGCGCCGGTGTCTCCAACCGTACCTCCAGCTTCGTGCTGCCGCTCGGCGCCACCGTCAACATGGACGGCACGGCGCTCTACGAATGCGTCGCCGCCCTGTTCATTGCCCAGGCCTATGGGCTGGAGCTTTCCTTTGCCACCCAGTTCACCGTGGTGCTCACCGCGTTGCTGACTTCCATCGGCGTGGCCGGCATCCCCTCCGCCTCGCTGGTCGCCATCAGCGTCATCCTGGGCGCCATCGGCCTGCCCCTGGAAGGCATCGGTCTGATCCTGGTGGTCGATCGCGTGCTCGACATGCTGCGTACCAGCGTCAATGTGTTCAGTGATTCCTGCGGCGCGGTGATCATTGCCCAAAGCGAGG
>JALWNJ010000175.1 GCA_026995955.1 Gammaproteobacteria bacterium | reverse complement strand
GTCCCAGGCGCTGGCCACGCCCGACGCTGAACAGGCCATTGATGCCGCGGATGCCCACATCCAGCGGCTCGCGGATGGGTGCCCGCTGCATGGGGTTGATCGGTTCTCCCGCCAGTGGACGGCGGGCCTCGATCTCGATTGGCCCCATGCCGTCAATGGGCTGGCCGGTACCGTCGAGCACCCGCCCCAGCAGTCCGTCGCCCACACCGACCTCATAGCTGTGCATCAGGGGAATGACCCGAGCACCGGGCCGCAGACCGCTGATGTCGCCCACCGGCATCAGGTACACGCTGTCGCCGGAAAAGCCCACCACCTCGGCCTCCACGGCCTGTTCGCCGGAACTGACCAGACAGCGGCCGCCGACCGGCATCTCGATCCCCACCGCCTCCAGGGTCAGGCCCACCATGCGCGTGAGCCGACCCTCGGCATGCAGGGGGACCGGCTCGCGGCCACGGCGGATGTATTCCTGCAGCCGCTGGTGCCAGAGCTGCGGGCGTTCGCCGTTGCTCATGTCTCCTCCCGAGCCATCGACGCATCGCCGTCCAGAGCGGGAACACGCTCGTCCCCCAGCACCTGGGCGATGACCTCGTTGAGCCGTGTCTCCAGCGTGGCATCGACACGCGAGAACTCGCTTTCGACGCGACAGCCACCACGCGTAATGGACGGATCCTCGATGTACTCGACCGCCCTGGCTCGGCTGCCCTCCGGCAACAGCGCGCGCACCAGCTCGGCATCCTCCGGATTGAGATGCACGCGGATGTCCCGCGCGCCGGTCGGCAGGGCCGCCAGCGCCCCGCGGATGACGGCCACGATCTCGTCGGGCTGGGTCTTGAGTTCGCGGCGGATGAGCTGTCGGGCCACTACCAGTGCCAGCTCCACCAGATCGTGTTCCACGGTCTCGTCGAGCCGTTGCAGGGGCTGCTTGAGCGTCTCCAGCACCTCGTCCAGCAGGGCCAGTCGCCGTTCCACCTCGGCCTGCCCCGCCTCCAGCCCGGCCTGGAGGCCCTCCTCGCGCCCCTGGCGGAATCCTTCCTCGCGTGCGGTGCGCTCGATCTCGGCCAGCTTCTCCGCGGTCAGCATGGCCTGGCCGCCCCGGCTGCCCACATCGGGCTGCTGCCAGGCACTGACCTCGCCCGCTTCCTCGCTGCTGATGAAGGCCTTGCTCATTCAGGCCGCCTCGCGCATCAGATGAACTCCTCGCCGCCGCCGCTGCCCAGGGCGATCTCGCCGGCCTCGGCCAAGCGACGCGCGACATTGAGAATCTCCTTCTGGGCGGCCTCCACCTCGCTGACCCGCACCGGCCCCTTGGCCTCTAGGTCGTCGCGCAGCATCTCGGCAGCACGCTTGGACATGTTCTTGAAGATCTTTTCCTTGAGCGCGTCGTCGGCACCCTTGAGCGCCAGCACCAGGGTATCGGTGGACACCTCCCGCAGCAGGGTCTGGATGCCGCGGTCGTCGACATCGATCAGGTTGTCGAACACGAACATCAGATCCTCGATCTGCTGGGCCAGGGTCTCGTCCTGCTCCGCCACCGCTTCCATGATCTCCTGCTCGGTGGAGGAGTCGAGGAAGTTGAGGATGTTGGCTGCCTCCTTCACGCCCCCCACGGTCGCGGTCTTGGCTCCGGAATTGCCGGCGAACTGCCGCTCCAGAATCTCGTCCAGCTCCTGGATCGCCTTGGGCTGCACCCCTTCCAGATTGGCGATGCGCATGATGATATCGGGCCTTGCGCGCTCCGGCAGGTTGGCCAGCACCTCGGCGGCATGATCGGGCTCCAGATAGGAGAGCACGATGGCGATGATCTGCGGATGCTCCAGGCGGATGATCTCGGCCACCTGCTTCGGGTCCATCCATTTCAGCGCCTCCAGGCCCTTGGAATTGCGCCCCAGCAGGATGCGGTCGATGACTGCCGATGCCTTGTCCTCCCCCAGTGCGCCGACCAGTACCTTGCGGATGTACTCCTCGTTGCCCACGCCCAGTCCGGTGGACTCGCGAACCGCCTCGGAGAACTCGCGCAGCACGGCCTCGACCTCGCGCTTGGAGACATTGCTGAGGTTGGCCATCGCCGCGCCCAGCCGCTGCACCTCCTTGGGATTCATGTGCTTCATGATCTCGGCCGACTCGGCCTCGCCCAGGGTCATCAGCAACAGGGCTGCCTTGTCGGTCCACTTGAGCTTCTTGGCCGGATCCTCGGCCCCGGTCTCGGTTGCAGTTGCCGTCTCTGCCATGGTCGTCTACTCGTCGGCGGCCAGCCAGGTCTTGACGATCTGGGCGGCCTGTTTCGGGTCTTCCTTGGCGAACTGCCGTGCCTGTTCCAGGTGCTGCTGATACTCGTCCGGGCCCTCCAGCCCCGGTGCCTCGCCGGCGGCGCCGGGCAGTGCACCGGCCGCACCCTCGCCGGCCGCGCCGGGCAGGCCCGCGCCCCCCTCGGCGCCAGGCAAGGCACCCGCCGCGCCTTCGGCCCCGGGCAACGCCTCACGCCCCTCGGCGGCCAGACTGCGCAGCGTGGGCCGCAGTACACCGAAGATCAGCAGCAGGATCCCCAGTGCCCCCAGCACCTTGCGCGCGATGTCCCACAGCAGCGGATTCTCCCAGATCGGCGGCTCGGGCGGCGGCTCCACCTTCTCCGGTGGCTGGAACGGGGCATTGACGACATTGACCGTGTCGCCGCGCCTGGCATCGAAGCCCACGGCCTCGCGCACCAGGGTATTGATGCGGTCGAGTTCCTCCTGGCTCAAGGGCTGCTGGACCGGCTTGCCCTCCTCGTCCACCGCCTGCCGGTAATCGACCACCACCGCCACCGACAGCCGCCGCAGGGTACCCGGCACCTGGCGCACATGGCGGATGGTGCGGTCGATCTCGTAGTTGCGCGTGGCGCGCGAACTGCGGCTGACCGGCTGATTCACCGCCTCGGCCTCGGTCTGCGGGGCCTGCTGCCCGGGGGGCAGCGCCCTGCCCGCGGCCGGCGGCTGGTTGGTCAGCGCCCCGGGCACACCCTCCACGCCGGGTTCACGCCGTTCATCCTCGGCCACCTGCTCGCTGCGCAGGGCCTGTTTCTGCGGATCGTAGATCTCCGCCGTCTCCTCCACCACAGTGTAGTCCACATCGGCCACCACCTGGGCACGCACCCGGTCCTTGCCCAGCAGGGGCGTCAGGATGTCGAGGATGCGCTGGCGATACTCGCGCTCCAGGCGCTGCTGCAGCTCCAGACGCTTGTCGCCGAGGCGGGTCTGACTGTCGTCACGCTGGGGCGTCAGCAGGCGCCCGCGCTGGTCGACCACGGAGACCTGCTCCGGCTCCAGCCCCGGCACGCTGCTGGCCACCAGATTGACGATGCCGGCCAGCTGATCTTCGGTCAGCATGCGCCCGGCATAGAGATTGACCAGCACCGAGGCGCTGGGCTTGCTGCGCTTGCGCACGAAGACCGAGTCCTTGGGCAGGGCCAGATGCACCCGCGCCGATTCGATGCTGGTGATGCTGGAAATCGTTCGTGCCAGCTCGCCCTCCAGGGCGCGCTGGTGGATGGCCAGCTCCTTGAGGCGGCTGGTGCCCAGCCCCTGGTCCTTCTCCAGCAGCTCGAAGCCCGGATTGGTGGACTTGGGCAGCCCCTGGCTGGCCAGCTTGAGGCGAATGCGGTACAGCTCCTTCTTGGGCACCAGGACCGCGCCGGTGGCCGGATCGAGGCGGTACTTCACGCCCATGGAGTCGAGCTGTGCCGCCACCTCGGCCACATCGCGGTCGCTCATGCGGGTGTACAGCGGCGCCATTTCCGGCTGCTGCGCCCACAACGCCACCCAGATGCCCAGCGCGATGCTGATGGCAATACCGGCCAGCAGGCCGATCTGCTTGGGCAGCGGCAACTTGCTGAAGCCGTCGAGCGGCGCGGTCAGGGTCTGTGCATTCATCGCTCAGTCGTCCTCAGACCTGCATGTTCATGATTTCCTGGTACGCCGAGAGCATCTTGTTGCGTACCGTGTTCAGTGCCTGGAACGAGACACTGGCCTTCTGCGCCTCCACCATGACCTGAGCCAGGCTGACACCCGGCTCGCCACGCTCCAGCGCCTCGGCCATCTGCGAGGCCTTCTGCTGTTGCGCGTTCACCGCCGCCAGCGACTGCTGCAGCAGAGCGCCGAAGTCGGGACGCTCCGCGGTGCCACCCTCGATGGACGGACGGGCGCCCACCTCGCCGCGGGCCTGCAGCGACATCAGCCGCATCTGCTGGATGAGCTGATTGGCACGAATCTCGTTCATCGTTCCCCTCCTCCGTTCAGACCGGGATGGACAGCCCGGCCTCGCGCATACGGGCCAGCTTGTAACGCAGCGTACGCGGACTGATGCCGAGCTGCTCGGCGGTGCGCTTGCGATTGCCCCGGTTGGCGCGCAGCGCGTCCAGGATCAGTTCGGATTCACTGCTGTGCAGGTGGCGGCGCAGCATGGGCGTGTCTGCTTTGGCCCCGGCCACCGTCGTTGCGTCCTCGGCCACGGCCGGCTGCACATCGAACACCAGATCCTCAGCCCGGATCTCCTGCCCGTTGCCCAGCACCAGTGCCCGCTGGATCAGGTTTTCCAGCTCGCGGGCGTTGCCCGGCCAGTCGTGGGCGAGCAGACGCTGACGCGCACAGGGCGCAAGCACCACCTCCTGCCGCCCGTGCCGCCGGAGAAAGTGTTCCGCCAGAGGCAGGATGTCCTCTCTGCGGGCGCGCAGGGGGGGCAGGTGCAGCGGCAGCACATTGAGCCGATAGTAGAGATCCTGGCGGAAGCGCCCCTCGCGCACACAGGCGGCCAGATCCCGGTTGCTGGTAGCGATGACCCGAACGTCCAGCCGTACCGGGCGGCGGGCGCCGAGGCGCTCCACTTCCTGCTCCTGCAGCACACGCAGGATCTTGGCCTG
>JALWNJ010000174.1 GCA_026995955.1 Gammaproteobacteria bacterium | reverse complement strand
GGGGTGATGAGCCCGTGGCGCACGGCGAAATCGATGATGACGAGGTTGCAGTTGGCCTTGAAGTCGGTGGTGTCGCGTACCCGCGCCAGCACCTCGTCCATCGGCATCAGCTCGAAACCGGCCACCTCGCCATCGGTGCAGCGCGGCGCGAAGTCCTCCGGCAGCTCCAGATCGTAGCAGTACATGACATCGGGCTTGAGCCCCATCGGGTGGGCGGCCAGATAGGAGATCATGCCGGTGAGCACCGCGCGTTGCGCCAGCGCGGGTGCCATGCCCGCCTCCTCGGCGCATTCCTTGACCAGGTTCTCCTGCAGCGACAGTCCCAGCGGCAGGCCACCGGCCACCAGGTTGTCGAGCTTGCCGGGGGCGTGGCGGCGATCGTCGCTGCGCCGCGCCACCCACATCCACAGTCCATCGTCGCGGCGCACGAAGCCGTTGAGGTGCTGGCCGAAGGCACGGATGCCGAAGCGCGCGGCCGCGCCGCGGTCGAGCCACATCACCGCATCCTCGCGCCGCCCCGGCGTCACCGGGTACCGCTCGTCCAGATAGTGGCCGATGAGCCCTTCCTCGACACAGGCCCGCACCACCTCGTCCACGGCCCTGCTGCGCGACTCGAACCCGCCCAGGTCCTCGCGCACCCAGACCGCGCCGCCGCCGACGCGGAACACCCCGGGCCAGCGCCGCAGCGCATGGGCAAAGCCGGGCTGCAGCCAGCCCACCAGGTGGCCGGCGGCGAACAGAGCGTGGTGGCGGCGGGTGTCGCCGTCGTTGCAGGCACGGATGCGGTCGAGGTAGCTCATCGCCGCATCATACCGCAGACGGGGCCATCACAGGCTGGAGGCAAGCCACTTGCGGAACTCGGCACAGAGCAGATCGGCCAGCGGCTGCTCGATGCCCTCCCGCCGCATGAAGTCGTGCACCGCCAGCAGCAGCTCGCGCAGGCGGCGCGCATCGCGCCGTGCCTCGGGGGTGAATCCGCCGCGGATGGCCGGGTCCACCTCCGCCACCGAGTCCTCGCTGCCCCACCAGTCGTCCGAGGCCAGGATGGCCCGCAGCCGCGCCCGGCTGGGCAGGGCACCGCGCGTCATCTCCACCACATTGGCCTGCAGCACGCAGCCATGCCGGCGCAGCAGGGCTTCGAGTTCGTGCAGGGTCTCCTCCATACCGGGAGGATAGTCAAGGCAGGCCGTCAGAGGGCCATGTTGACCAGATCGCAGGCCGACAGCTCGCGATACAGCGCGTCGAGCTGCTCGCGGCTTTGTGCGTTGATGGTCGCGGTGATGCTGACAAAGTTGCCGTTGCTGCTCTCGCGCAGCACGAAGGCCTCGTCCGGCGTGTCGGGTGCATGACGGCGCACGATGGCCACCACCGTGGGATGGAAGTCGTCGTGACGGGCACCCATCACCTTGACCGGGAAGGCGCAGGGGAAGTCGAAAACCGATTCGTTGCGTTCGTTCATACACTCATGATGGGGACGAAGGCCCGCGAAGACAAGCCCGCCCGATCTGGCGGCAGGATTTTGCCGCTGGCCGGAAAGGACTTGCACTGCAGGCGCTCATGCACTATAAAACAACTACTTGCAGAACAAACCTTATGCGAGAGGTTAAGAAAGATGTCCAACCCGACAGAAAATCTGCTCGACACCATTGAAGTCAGCCTCCCCAATGTCGAGGAGATCACCCTGGTGGACGGCATGGTGGCGGAACTGGCATTCCCCGACGAGCCGGCCATGAACATCGACATCGAATGGCTGGAGCCGGAGCAGATCACGGCCTGAGCCACGGCCGACGCTGGGCTGCCGGCATACACTATTCGCGATTCGGGAATCGACTTTTAAAGAGACTGAACTAAAGTCATGCCTTTCATCGGCCTGGCGGAGGGCATGGCTTCTTGAAGCGACGGGAAGAAGACGGCCGGTTGCACTACATCGCCGGCATCCCCTACCTGAGCGGCGATCACATCCAGTTGCGGCCGCCGGGGCGGCTGGAACGGCTGCTGCGCTGGTCGGCGGCGCGCAGTCCAGTTCAGGCCGCCGCCTATGTGCTCCTGCTGCTGGCCCTGGTCTGCGGCGGCGGCTGGCTCATCGACCAGCTCATTGCCCTGCTTGCGGGCTGAGCGTCCCGTTCTGAAGGGCCTGATCGATGTCGGCCACCAGCCGACCCAGAAAGCGTCCCCAGGCACGGTTCCAGGCCGGGCTGATGGCCACCATCCGCATCTCCGGCACCGGCTCGCTCACCTCGTACCAGCGATGCAGCCGCATGCCCTTGCCCTTCAGATCCCACATCCCGACCTCGATGCGCAGATGCGTGCGCAGGCCGTCGGCACGGCGTTCCAGCTGGAAGTCGGCCACCCGCATCAGCAGCATGCGGTTGGGCAGGTCGCTGCGCGCACTGCGCAGCACGCTGGCATAGCGACCCGTGCCGGCAAGGTCGAGGATCAGCTGACGGCGCAGATAGTCGGGCAGGTCGGTGGGCCAGGCGGCATTGCGGATGAAGTCGTAGCGCGAGGGCGGATCGAGGATCATCAGCGCATCGCCTTCCAGCCCAGGGGCCACCAGCACCGGATTGACCACCAGATTGAAGGGCAGCGGCCGCTCCGCGGAGGGCGGCGGCGGATCGGCCTGCAGCCGCCAGTGGGTGACTGGCGGAGTAGCGGACTTGAAGTCGATCAGGCTGCATCCGGCGAGCCCGAACAGGGTCGACAGCATCGCCAGCAAAAGCCAATGCGTGATCCGGGTCATTGCGGTACCTCGATGCCGGCGGGCGGCGGCTCGCGAATCAGGATGCTTGGGTCGCGATCGAGCCGGTTGGCCAGATCGTTGAGCTTGCGCAGGACCCGCTCCAGCTCGTTCAGGCTCTCCTGGACGCGCGGCAGGCCCTCGCTCATGAGCTGCTCGAGTTCAGCGTCGTTGCGGCCATAGAGGGCCTTCAGCTCGCGCGAAAGATCGGCCAGGTTGCGACTGGTCTGCTCCAGCTGGGTGGCGACGCGCTCGGTCTGCGGCGCCAGGCCCTCGCCCATCCTGCGATAGACCTTCAGGGTGCGCTCGGCCTCGTCGAGCACGCGCCAGCCGCGATCCGTGAGTTCCGGCAGATCTTCCGCAGTCTTGCGCAGCGAGGCGATCAGGGCCTCGACGTTCTCCAGGTTCTCGTCGCTCAAGAGCCCCTGGCCGCGGCTGGCGAGCTGGTTCAGGTTTTCGGTGAGGCTGGGCAGGGACTCGAAGAACTTGTCGAGCGTGGACTTGCGTGAGGCAATCACCGGCCACGGCGGCTCGTCGCGTGGTTCGATGGGCGTTCCCGGCCCCTCCTCCTGCTGCAGTTCGACGAAGGCGATGCCGGTTATGCCCTGCAGCTTGAGCTGGGCCACGGTGCTGCGCGTGAGCGGGGTGCCGTCGCGAATGTCCACCAGCACGCGGATGTCGTGCGGCCGGTCGGGAATCAGTGAAATACCCACGACACGGCCTACGCGCACGCCCAGGTAGCGCACGTCGTTGCCGACATCGAGACCTGACACCGAGCCCTCGAAGTCGATGCTGTAGCGGTGGGTGTCGTGGTCGGCACGGCTGCTGCCGAGCCACAGCAGGAAGGCCACACCGGCGGCCAGCGCCAGGATCAGAAAGGCGCCCACGGCGACGAAATGCCCCTCTTTCTCCATCAGACAGGCGGCTCCCCCTCGTTGCCCAGCCGTGGCGACTGGCGGAAGTATTCCTGGATCCAGGGATGCGGATTGGCCAGCAGCCCCTGGAGACGGTCCACGACGATGTGGCGATCGACCAGTACCGCGATACGGTCGCAGATTCCGTACAGACTGTCCAGATCGTGGGTGACCATCACCACGGTCAGACCGAGCTGCCGCTGCAGATAGCGGATCAGCCGGTCGAAGGCGCGCGCCGAGATCGGGTCCAGCCCCGAGGTGGGTTCGTCGAGGAACAGGATGGGCGGATCGAGCGCCAGGGCACGGGCCAGCGCGGCGCGTTTCTTCATCCCCCCGGAGAGGGCAGCCGGATAGCGGTGCGCGGCCACCGGCGGCAGCCCCACCAGGTGCATCTTCAGTCGTGCCACCTCCAGCCGTTCCTCCGTCCCGAGATCGGTGAACTCGGCCAGCGGAAAGGCGATGTTGTCGAGCACGTCGAGCGAGGAGAACAGCGCCGAGTTCTGGAACAGCACGCCCCAGCGGCGCTGCAGCCGCAGCCATTCCTCGCGCTCCATCTCGTCGCGGTCACGACCCTCGATGAGGATGCGGCCCGCGGTAGGGCGGTGCAGGCCGAGGATGGTGCGCAGCAGCACCGACTTGCCGCTGCCGGAGCCGCCCACCACGCCCAATACCTCACCCCGCCGTATGTCGAGATCCAGCCCGTCGTGAACCACCTGGCTACCGAAACGGTTGACCAGACCACGGATGGAAATGATGGGGCGTTCGTCCCTTCCGTTCGCCATGTCAGATCCCCAGCCGCGCAAACAGGATCGAGAACAGGGCATCGGCGGCGATGACCAGGAAGATCGACTCCACCACCGCACGCGTGGTCAGTCGCCCCACGCTCTCGGCCGAACCGGTGACCTGCATGCCGCGCCAGGTGCCGATGAGGCCGATGATAAGGGCGAAGAACGGTGCCTTGACGATGCCGACCCAGAAGGTATGGAACTCGATGCTGCCGGCAAGACGGACGAGAAAGGTGGACAGCGACAGGTCGAGCATGGTGATGCTGAGCAATGCGGCGCCGACCAGCCCCACCAGGTCGGCGATCAGCGTCAGCAGCGGCAGCACCAGCACCAGCGCCAGCAGGCGCGGCACCACCAGGATCTCGAACGGATCCAGCCCCATGGTGCGCAGGGCGTCGATCTCCTCGTTGCTCTTCATCACCCCGATCTCGGCGGCAAAGGCGCTGCCGGAACGGCCGGCCACCATGATGGCGGTGAGCAGCACGCCCATCTCG
>JALWNJ010000173.1 GCA_026995955.1 Gammaproteobacteria bacterium | reverse complement strand
GCTCAAGGCCGGCGCCAGCCTCAATGTGGCGCTGGAGGGCGCCAGCCGCGATGCCGGCCCGCCCATCAGCCAGGAGCTGGGCCTGTTCCTGCGCGAGCAGCGCATCGGCGTCGATTTCGACGATGCGCTGCGCCACATGGAACGGCGGGTGCCGCTCAACGACTTCCAGATGGTGGTCTCGGCGCTGCGCATCGCGCGCGAGGTGGGCGGCAACCTGGCCGAGATCCTCGACACCCTGGGCGAGACCCTGCGCCGCAAGGCCGCCATGGAGGGCAAGATCGAGAGTCTCACCGCGCAGGGCAAGATGCAGGGACTGGTGATGACCGGGCTGCCGCTCCTGCTCGGCCTGCTGCTGATGTGGATGGAGCCCGAGGCCATGGGCAAGCTGTTCACCACGCCGGCCGGCTGGATCACCCTGTCGGTGATCGTTGTGATGGAGACCCTCGGCTATCTGTTCATCCGCAAGATCACCACCATCGATGTGTAGCGCGGTAGTTGCATCATGACCGAGATCCTGTTCAGCTCCGCCGTCCTCGGCACCGGCCTGGCCACCTTCCTGTTCTTTGCGGGAATGTTCCTGCTCGCCGCCAGCGTGCCGGACGAGGACCGCAGCTACATGGACCCGCTGCCAACCTGGCTCAAACTGCTGTGGCCGCCGATCAAGGTCGTCGCCTGGTATGTGGCCTCCAACCTGCCGCCCGACTACCTCGACCGCATCGACCGCCAGCTGCAGCGCACCGGCGCCTCCTTCCTCATCACCGCCGAGCAGTTCTTCGCCCTGCGCGTGGTGATGGCGGTGGTGGTGCTGCTGCTGGTGCTGGTGCTGATGGAGGCCGGCGGCTTCTTCGAACCCCTGTTCCTGCTGCTGGCACCGATCGCCGGCTACTTCTTCCCGCTGGTGTGGCTGTCCGACATGCGCAAGCGCCGCGAGCGCGAGATCATCAAGCAGCTGCCGGTGTACCTGGACTTCCTGACCATGGCGGTGGAGGCCGGCCTCAACCTCACCGGCGCCCTGCAGCAGGCCATGGACAAGGGGCCCAAGGGCATGATCCGCAGCGAGTTCGGCATCGTGCTGCGCGACCTGCGCTCGGGCCTGAGCCGGGCCGATGCCTTCAAGCGCCTGGCCGAGCGCATCGACCTGCCCGAGGTCACCGGCTTCGTCAATTCCATGATCCAGGCCGAGCGCATGGGCTCCAGCATGGCCGCCACCCTGCGCGTGCAGGCCGAGCAGCGCCGCACCGAGCGCTTCCAGCGTGCCGAGAAGCTGGCCATGGAGGCGCCGGTGAAGCTGGTGTTCCCGCTCATCGCCTTCATCTTCCCCGTCACCTTCATCATCATCGGCTTCCCGCTGGTGATGAAGTTTCTCAACGAGGGCATCCTGTGAGGCGGCTGGCGGTCTATCATGAAGAGCGGCTGCTGCTCGACGGCGTGCGGCTCGCCGAGCGCCCCTGGCAGCGCATGCGCGGGCTGTTGTTCCGGCCCTGTCCGGACGAGCGCGGCGGGCTGCTGATCCAGCCCTGCAACTCGGTGCACATGTTCGGCATGCGCTATGCGCTGGACGTGCTGTTCCTGGATCGCGAGGGCCGGGTGCTGCGCGCGGTGACGGGTCTGCGTCCCTGGCGCGCGGCCTGGGCGCCGCGGGCGCATGCCGCACTGGAGCTGGCACCGGGCAGCATCGAACGACTGGGCATCGAGGGAGGCATGAGACTCACATGGCGCGAAGTGGCATGAACGGGGCAAGGGGCATCGGCGCCGGGCTGCTGGCCTGCATCCTGCTGGCGGGCTGTGCCACCACGGCCGGGCCGCAGGTCGATCTGGAACAGGTGCAGCGCGATGCGGCACGGGCCTACCAGCAGCAGCGCTACGAACTCGCCGAACGCGACTACCGCCTGCTCACCGAGCACCTGCCCACCGAGGCCGAGCCCTGGTTCCGGCTCGGCAACATCTATGCCCGCACCAACCGCCCGCGGGAGGCCGCCCGGGCCTACCACGAGGCCGTGGTGCGCGAACCGGCGCTGTCGCGGGCCTGGTACAACCTGGCCGTGGTGCGTCTGCGCCAGGCCGGGCATGCGCTGGTCGAGCTGACGCGCCACAGCCTGCCCGAGGACCCGCTCAACGTGCGCGCCGAGCAGCTCGCCGACGGCGTCTTTCGACTGCTGGGCGAGCGCCGCGCCGACACGGCCCCGCAGCCGGGGCCCGAAAGCGGGCCCTGAGCATGGCACGCCCGGCACCCGCAGCGTGGCCGGCCCGCGGTCAGGCGATGACCGAATACCTCATCATCCTGCCCGTTTTGTTGCTGCTGATCCTGGGCATCGTCCAGTTCGCGCTCATCTACCAGGCCAAGACCACGGTCAACCAGGCCGCCTTCGAGGCGGCCCGCGCCGGCGCCGTCAACAACGCACGGCGCAGCGCCATCCAGGCCGCCTTTGCCCGTGGCATGGCGCCGCTCTACACCGGCCGCCTCGGAGACGGCGACGATCCGCTGGATGTCGGCGACTCGCTCACCCGCAACCGCGCCGTGCAGCGCGCCCGCGACCGGGTGCGTGACGAGTTGCCGGAGACGGTGGACGACCTCGATTCCGCCTTCGTCTGCATCGAGCGCATCAACCCCACCGAGGCCGCCTTCCGGGACTTCGCCAGCCCGGCCACCGACAACATGATCCCCAGCGATCACCTGCTGTGGCGGGTGGCCACGCCGGGGCCGGCCTCGCAGCTCAGCATCCAGGACGCCAACCTGCTCAAGATCCGGGTCACCTACTGCTATCCGATGATCGTGCCGCTGGTGGGGCGCACCATCTCCAGCCTGATGCTCAATACCTATCGCGATCCGCGCACCGGCGAGGCCGACGATGTGTCCGGCATCGTCGATGCCGGGGGCAGCTTCCGCCGCCGCTGCTGGGCGGCGCAGCGCATCCCCATCGTCGGCAGCGCCGTGGTGCGCATGCAGACGCCGGCCGTCAACGATCGCTTTCCCAGCGCGGAAGACTGTTCCTGAGGCTCAGATCCACCACGCCAGGCGGGTCATCACCTTCGACATCATCGGCATCATGATGCGCCGCACCGGCCACGGCAGGTCCACCCCGCCGTAGGCAATGGCATTGGTGGCATGGTGTGCCTCGTCCTCCTTCATCTGTTCGAGGATGGCGCGGCTCTTGCGGTCCTGCGGCGGGATCTGCTTCAGGTGACCATCGAGGTGGCGGATGACCTGCTTCTCGGTCTCGTTGACGAAGCCCAGGCTCCACTTGTCGCCGATGGCCCCGGCCACCGCGCCGATGGCAAACGAGCCCCAGTACCAGAACGGCCCCAGCAGGCTGCGGTGGCTGCCCAGTTCACGGATGCGGCGGTCGGTCCAGGCCAGGTGGTCGTTCTCCTCCATCGCCGCCCGCTCCATCTTGTCGGCGATGTCGGGGCGGTGCGCGGTCAGCGCCTGGCCGCGGTACAGCCCCTGGGCGGAGATCTCGCCGGCATGGTTGATGCGCATCAGCCGGCCCACGCGGTCGCGTTCCTCGGCGCTCATCTCCTCGTATTCGGGCAGGCCATCGGCCGGGTTGGGGCGTTCCGTCACCGGCGGCTGGCCCAGCACGGTGCGCAGGGAGTGATCGATTTCGGAAAGCAGGCGGTCGAGGGGGCTCAGTTTGCGCATGCGACGCTCCGCTCCTGTGGGTGACGAATGGATCATTCTACCGTGCCACGGGATTTTGCACCGCTGTCCCGGACGTTGCCATTGACCGGCGTCAACTCAGTCGCGCCCCGGGGCAAGCTGTCGGGCCAACAGGGCCACCGGGTGCAGCACCTCCACCGCAAGCCCGCGCGCCCGCGCGCCCTCGGCCAGGTGCAGGGTGCAGCCGACATTGGCGCTTGCCAGCAGCGTGGCGCCGCTGGCCTCGAGCGCGTCCAGCAGCGGGGCGCGCAGGCGCGCGCCCTGTTCGGCCTCGGTGAGCAGATTGAGTCCGCCGGCGCCGCAGCAGCCCAGGCCCGCGTCGAGGCGCACGATGCGCAGGCCGGGGATGTGCGCCAGCAGGCTCAGGGCAGGGTGGCCCTTGCTGCGGTCGGTACAGGGCGTGTGCAGGGCCACGATGGCATCCAGGGACCGCAGGGAAAGGCGCTCGAGGCGCGGGTGTTCGGCCAGGAAGGCGAGCAGATCCCGGTGCCGGCCCCCCAGCTCGGGGTCGGCCGCCAGCTGGCGCCCGCAGCCGGTGGCGAGCGACAGGATCGGGGCCGTGTCGCTCCCGAAATCGGTGGCATTGCGGCGCGACCAGGCCGCCGCCCGCTGCGGCTGTCCGGCATGGGCGTGCAGCGCGCCGCAGCAGCGCGGCTCACCGGCCATGCGCGGTGCGTGCCCGAGCGCGCGCAGCACCTGCTGCGCCGCTTCCAGCCGGCCGTCCTGCAGCAGGGTGCCCATGCAGTCGTTGAACAGCCACACCGGATCGGCTTTTGGCCTGTGGTCGGCCAGCAGTGCGCTGTTCGTGCGGGGCAGGGCATCGAGCAGCGCAGGATGAAGCGGCAGGTGGCGCAACAGGCGCAGCCCGTTCCGTGCCAGCCGCAGCCGCGCCGGCGTGGCGCAGGCCGCCAGCAGCAGCCGGGCATTGCGCGGCAGGCGACGCGGCGCGGCCTGCTGCTGGCGGCTGCGTGCTGCGTCCAGCAAGGTCAGATAGGGCACCTTCGAGGGGCACATGGCCTCGCAACGCCCGCAGCCCAGGCAGCGGTCCAGGTGCCGGGCCAGCGCCGGGTCGTCGGCCGCAAGCCGCGCCTCGTCCAGGGCCTGCATCAGGGCGATGCGCCCGCGCGGGGATTCTGCCTCGTCCTCGTACAGCCCGTAGGTGGGGCAGTGTGGCAGGCACAGGCCGCAGAACACGCACTGTCGGGTCTGGTCGAGGGAATCGGGCATCACGCATAACCGGCGGGCAGAAGCGGGGAGTTTACCGGCTTGTCCCCCGCAGCGGCCAGTCCCGCGGGCC
>JALWNJ010000172.1 GCA_026995955.1 Gammaproteobacteria bacterium | reverse complement strand
CATCGACCTCGTGTTCGAACACGAGGTCGATGGCGCCGGTGAGCATCCCCTGAAAGGCGCGGAAGTTGAGCGGCTGGCGCGTGTCGTCCGCCATTTCCGCGAGCAGCGCATTGAGTGCCTCGGGGTTGATCAGGCCGGTGCCGAGGTCGAATTCCAGTTCGTGGCGCTGGCGTTCGGGCGCGAGGCCGGCGAGGGTGAGGCCGCCGGCGTCCAGCGGGGTGTGCCGCACATCGTCGATCCAGGCGGTGATGCCTTCGAGGTCGCGGTAGGCGGGGTCCTTTGGAATGCCGTGGCGCAGGAACAGTTTGGGGGCCAGCTCTTGGATCTGCTCGCCCAGATCCCTGTCGGGCCGGATGCGTTCGAGCAGGGCGTGCAGGAAGTTGCCCACATGGGCGCCGGCCGGATAGCGCAGGGCCAGCCGTTCGCTGCCGCTGGCGGCCGGGGCGCGGGTGGCCTGGTGCACGCCGCGGGTCATGGCCGAGAAGGAGCCGATCTGCCAGTTGTCGCGCACGCTGCGCTCGAAGACGGCTGTGTGCAGTTCCCGGTACTCGGGACCGCTGGCGGGTGCCCGCAGTTCGGCGTCGTAGGTTTGGGCATCGAGGATCCGGATGTGCGGATGGCCCTGCAGCCGCTGCGGGAAGATGGGGGTCTTGCCCACATCGAAGGCCTGATGCTCGAGATCGTGTGACGCGGCCTGGTCGGAAAACAGCCAGGCCAGCGCCGTGGCTCCGGCGCTGTTGCCGGCGGAGCCGAAGTACAGATGGCAATGGGACTGGGCGCGGGTCAGCGCGACATAGGTCAGGCGCAGTTCCTCGGCCAGCCGTTCGCGCTCGGCCAGCGGTTCGGCCGGGGGCCACTTGTCGGGGCAGAGCAAATGCCGGAAGCCTTTATCGTCGGGCTGGTGCCAGTTCATGGATTTGTCGCCCGATGGCGGCGAGGGGCTGCTCCACAGGTAGGGCACGAAGACCACCGGGTACTGCAGGCCCTTGCTCTTGTGGATGGTGACGATCTTGACCAGTCGCTCGTCGCTCTCCAGCCGGGGTTCGGCCTCCTCGCCGGGGTGGTCGCTGTCGTGCTGGCGCCGCATCCAGGCCAGCAGGCGTTCCGGGGTGCCGTGCTCCTTGCTGGCCGCCTGCAGCAGGTCGGCCAGATGCAGCAGGTTGGTCAGGGTGCGCTCGGGCAGGGGCAAGCGGGCCAGCCAGTCGTTGCCGGTTTCTGCGCTGCCGAATACCTGCGACAGTCCCTGCAGCAGGTGATGGAAGCCGGCCATGAAGCCCTTTTGCCGCCACTGCTCGCCGGCGGCGGACAGCAGCTCCACCCACGCAGCCCAGCGACGCGGATCACTGGCGATGTCGTGGAGCTCGGCATAGCCCAGGTCGAGCAGGTCGATGGCCAGCGCCTGGCGCTGCAGGCGCCGGTCGCTCGGCAGCAGCATGGCCTCGAGCAGCTGCATCAGGCCCTCGCCCTCGGTGCTCTTCCAGATGCTGTCGCGGCCGGCCGCCACGGCGCGGATGCCACGGGCGCGCAGGGCCTCGCGCAGGGCCTTGCCCTGCTTGTGCGAGCGCACCAGGATGGCGATGTCGCCCGGCTCCAGCCGGCGCGCGCCCAGGGTGGCGCGGCCTTCCGCTGCGCGTGACAGTAACCAGGCGATGCGCCCGGCCACCGAGTCGTGGACCCGGGCCTCGGCCTCGGCCTTGCTGCCGATGCGTTCGCCCTTTTCGTTCAGGGGCAGGGCCTCCATCACGATCGCATCGAGCGGCTCGCCATCCACCCGCAGCGCCTCGGCGCGGGCGCCGTCCGGCGGTGCGCTGGAAGGCTGGTAGGGGATGTCTTCGAAGGCAAAGGGATTGGGGTGGTCGAAGACGGCGTTGACGGCCTCGATCAGCGCCGCCGTCGAGCGCCAGTTGGTGGACAGGTGCCAGTGCGCGTCGGCCGCCTTGCGGGCCTGCATGTAGGTAAAGATGTCGCCGCCGCGGAAGGCATAGATGGCCTGCTTGGGGTCGCCGATGAGGATCAGGCTGTGGCCTGCGGCGCGGCCGGCCCGGTGTATGCGGGAGAAGATGGCGTATTGCAGCGGATCGGTGTCCTGGAATTCGTCCACCATGATTACCGGGTAGCATGCGGCCAGGTTGCGGGCCAGGGTGTCGGCCCGACCGGTGCCGTCGTGCAGGGCCTGGTGCAGGCGGGTGATCATGTCGTTGAAGGAGATGCGGCCCAGTTCCAGACTGGTGGCGCTCACCTGTTCGCGCACCGCCTCGCGGGCCGCGCGCAGGGCCTCGGCCAGTGGGTGCAGCTCGACGGCGTGAACGCGGTCGCGGAGGAAACGCGCCGGCGCGCGGAACCGCAGCCCGAGCAGGGCCTCTCGTGCCGCATCGTTCGCGTTTTTCTTGAAGTGAAAGGTATCGGGTACGAGCCTTTGCAGCGACTCGGCCCTGGGCCAGGCCGGCGGGGCCTGCAGCAGGCAATGGTCCAGATCCGCCAGTGCGTCTTCGAGCCCGGCCCGCTTGTGCCGCCGACCGTCCAGGCCCGCGCCACCCAGGTACAGTTCGTGTGCGTGTTCCCGTTCCTCCCGCCAGTGCGTGGCCAGTTCCTGCAGTCGTGCTTCCAGTTGCGGCATCAGTTCCGGGGTGGGGAAGGGCTCGAGCTGGGGAGACTGGACCAGACGGCGGGCGTGGCGGGCGAAGTCTTCGTAGCTGCCCAGGCGGTCAGCCAGTTCCGCGGCTGCCTGTGCGTCCAGCCCGTAGGTGCGGCGACGCCACCAGTCGCGCAGGGTACGATCCACGAGTTCGTCTTCCTCGGCCTGTTCCAGCTCGAAGGGCTGGCCGCTGTCGAAGGCCAGCTCGGTGAGGGCCTGCTGGCAGAAGCCGTGGATGGTGAGGATGGGGGCCTCGTTGATCTCGAACAGGGCAAGCTCCAGATGGGCCAGCGCCTCTTGGCGCGGCGTGCCCTCGGGCCAGGCCTCGGGCAGGCC
This sequence comes from Gammaproteobacteria bacterium, assembly GCA_026995955.1. Classification (GTDB taxonomy): domain Bacteria; phylum Pseudomonadota; class Gammaproteobacteria; order J044; family J044; genus J044. The sequence goes on along the minus strand of JALWNJ010000172.1, from coordinate 1,991 downwards.
GGCCAGGAAGGGGTCGGCCCCCTCCGGCAGGAGGCCGTCGCGCAGCAGCCGGTGCGCCTCGACGATGCGGCGGCGGATGCGGCCCCTCAGCTCGTCGGTGGCGGCGCGGGTGAAGGTGACCACCAGCAGCTCGCGGCAGCGACGGCCCTCCAGCAGCCAGCGCAGGAACAGGTTGGCCATGGCGTAGGTCTTGCCGGTACCGGCGTTGGCCTCGATCAGGTGGCAGCGGCCGGTGTCGAGGGCGGCAATGTCCAGCGGGCGGGTGTCGGTGCTCATGCCGAGGTCTCCATCCATTCGCTCATGGGCAGCAGGATCGCGCTCGCCGTCTCCAGCAGGGCCGCGTCGGGGGCCCAGTCGTGGCCGTGCAGGGCCAGGCGGTGATGGTAGTCCTCGCGTTCCGGATGGTTGTGGTCGTCCCATTTCCTGCGCGCCTGGGCCAGGGCCCTGTCCGTGGCCTCGCGGTTCTGCAGCAGGGCCTCGGCACAGGCAGCGGCGGATTTTGGCGGCAGGGGCAGGGGGCGCTGCTGGCCCTGGTCGTACCAGTGCAGCAGGTCGCCGAGCAGGGACTGCGCCTGCTCGGCAGGCAGGGGCCCGAGCCGCACGGTGTTGTCGCGGAACAGCCCCAGCGAGGGTGTCGCGCTGCCCTGGCCGCTGGCGTGCAGGCAGAGGTGCTCAATCCACAGCGGCAGCAGCCGGGTCAGGGCGTACTTGCCGGGGTACAGATGCACCAGACGGTGGTCATCGGCGAGCAGGTGGATGCGGCCGCTCAGCTGCCAGGGCGGCTCGCCGATCTCCAGGGCCAGATCCAGCGGGGTGCGGGCGAGCGGAGGCCGCAGGTCCGGGGCCGCCTCCAGCATCTCGTCCAGGGCCTGCCAGGCGTTCTCCAGGCTCTGCGTGGCCCATGGGCCATGCGGCAGCAGCCCAGCGGCGCGCAGATGCGTTTCGGTGGCTTCGCGGGCGCAGCCCCGCATCCAGTCCTCCAGCATCCGGTCCAGTACCTGCCACTGGCCGAGCCCGTCGAGGGCGAACGGTTCGTCCTCGTCCAGTTCCGGTGCCCCGGGCGGATACAGGCGCAGCCGTTTCTGCAGGAACTGGCGCACCGGCGCGCGGAAGAAGGTGGCCAGCTCGCGCAGGGAGACGCGGCGCACGAAGTCCTGCGGCAGCGGGATGACGGCATCGGGCCATTCGGGCACGGGCCGTGGCGGGCGGTGATGATGGATGGCCTTGGCCGCCGCCAGCCAGCGCCGGTCGTGCGAGGGCAGGCACAGGGGACAGGGGGGTGCCTCCGGGTCGGGCGGCTCGGCGGCGAAGTTGCTCAGGCTGAAGGGGTGCAGCGGGTGTTCGTGCACCAGCACGGCGCTGGGTGGCCGGTCGCCGATGCGGTAGCGCGCGTCGAGGTAGTCGAGCAGTTCGCGCACCAGCACGGAGGGTTCCAGCGGCTCGTTGCTGCGCGGGTCGAGACCGGTGTAGCTGATGATGAGGCGCTCGCGCGCCGCCAGCAGGGTCTCGAGGAACAGGTAGCGGTCTTCCAGCACCGGATCGGGGTCGCCGTGGCGCCAGTCGTCGCGCATGTGGTCGAAGTCGTCGTGGCGGCGGCGGCGCGGGAAGGCGGCCTCCTGCATGCCGAGCAGGGCGATGACGCGGAATGGCACCCCGCGCAGCGGCTGCAGGGCGCAGAAGCTGACGCCGCCGCGGTAGAAGCGGCCACGGCGTGCCTGACGGGTCAGGGCCGCCTGCAGGAAATGGCGCACCACGCCGGGCTCGAGCTGGCCGACGCCCAGCGCCCCGGCCTCCTTCAGCTCGGCAATGGCCTCGCGGATGCGCTGCAGGCGGTCCTCGTCCTCGCCGTGCTCGGCGAACAGCTCGGCCAGCAGGGCGTCGAGCCGCTCGGCCCACTGTTCCGGGCCGGCCGGGGTGTCGAGCTGCCGGCTCCAGCGGCGCAGGGCATCGAGCAGGTCGAAGAAGCGCGCCGCGCGTTCGGCCCGCTGCGC
>JALWNJ010000171.1 GCA_026995955.1 Gammaproteobacteria bacterium | reverse complement strand
GATGGCCTCGCCCTCGCGGTCGGGGTCGGTGGCCAGATACAGGGCATCGGCCTTCTTCAGTTCGCGGGCGATGCGGTCCACATGCGGCTTGTTGCGCTCGATCACCTCGTACTTCATGGCGAAGTCGTGCTCGGGATCGACCGCGCCCTCGCGCGGCACCAGGTCGCGCACGTGGCCGTAGGAGGCCAGCACGCTGTAGTCCTTGCCCAGGTACTTTTCTATGGTCTTGCCCTTGGCGGGCGATTCGACGATGACGAGGTTCTTGCTCATCCGCGGGGTGGCAATCCGGCTGCGTTCAGTTCAGGTAGGCGGGGCGGTCGTCGAACACGATCTCCTCCAGCCAGTGGAACGGGCCCTCGAACTCGGGCTGGTTGAACAGCACCATCAGCGAGACCCATTTCAGCTGGTCGAGATCGACGGCATCCTCGTCCAGCGCCATGGCACGGTCGATGATGACCTCGCGCGAACGCGGATCGAGCACGCCGACCTGTTCCAGGAAGGTGAGGAAGCCGCGCGCGCGGCTGTCCAGACGATCGTGCTCGGCCTCGCTGTAGACCCGCATCGAGGTGCTGCGCATGGCCTCCATCGGCTGTGCCTGGCCGTTGGCCAGGCCATCGAGCCAGTCGAAGGCGCGCTCCACCTCGCCCCCCTCGAAACCGGCCTCCAGCAGCTGGCGCTGCAGCTCGTCGCGGTCGGGCTCGAAGTCGGCATCCTCCTCGTTGTAGCGCTCGAAGAGGTACATCAGCACATCGAAGACATTGTCTTTCATAAGGTCTCACCGGAGGCGTTGATAGCGCCCGCCGGGCAGGCTGGTGACCTGCCCCTCGAGCTCCATGATCAGCAGCATGGAGGAAACCGCCTCCGCGGTCAATCCACTGCGTGCCACGATGCGGTCGATGGAGACCGGATCGAAGCCCATCGCCTCAAGCAGCCGTGCCCGATCCGGATCGTCCGCCAGCGGCGGCTCGGCGGCCGTGTCCTCTTCCGCCGCAGGGGCTGCGGATCCGGCAGGCAACTCGATCAGGGGCGCCAGTTCCTCCAGTACATCGGCGGCGGATTCTACCAGCTTCGCACCCTCTCGTATCAGCCGGTGGCAGCCGCGCGCCAGCGGATTGTGGATGGAGCCGGGGATGGCGAACACCTCGCGACCGTACTCCATGGCCAGGCGCGCGGTGATCAGCGAGCCGCTCTGGCGCGCCGCCTCCACCACCAGCACCCCCAGCGCCAGGCCGGCAATGATGCGGTTCCGGCGCGGGAAGTGGCCAGGGCGTGCGCCCGTGCCCGGCGGATATTCCGAGACCAGCGCCCCCTGTTCGGCGATGCGCCGCGCCAGGCCATGGTGACGGGCCGGATAGACGCGGTCCAGGCCGGTGCCGCAAACGGCCACGGTGGCGCCGGCCGCCAGCGCCCCCTCGTGGGCCGCGCCGTCGATGCCCAGCGCCAGCCCGCTGGTGATGACCAGCCCGTGCCCGGCGAGGGTACGGGAGAAGTCCTGTGCCAGCTCGCGCCCGCCCGGCGTCGGACGCCGGCTGCCGACCACGGCAAGCTGCGGGAAGGCCAGCAACTCGGGATCGCCCACCACGAACAGCCCCGCCGGGGCATCCGGCAGGACCCGCAGGCGCGGCGGATAACAGGGGTCGTCCCGGGCCACGAAGTGATGTCCGGGGGCCTCGAGCCAGGCCAGGTCATGCTCGATCTCGGCCTCGTCGACCGCGGCGATGGCCTGCGCCAGCGCCGGATCGGCGCCGGCCGACCGGAGCTGCGCCGGGGTCGCCGTCACCACGGCATGGGGATCGGGGATCAATGCCAGCAGTCGCGACAGCCCCACCGGCCCCAGGCCGGGGGTACGCATCAGACGCAGCCAGTCGCGGAGGGCGGGCGGGCCTCCCTGCCCGTCGGAAGTGCTCATGCAGCGAGGATCAGGGGGCCCTGGCGAGATCGCCGACGCCGACCGGCAGGGTGGAATCGAGCACCAGCGCATAGCTGACGTCGTCCAGCACGCGGAACACCAGACCGAGCCCGGCCTTTACCGGCGGCAGTTCGACCCGCTCGCCGTTGCGGTCGCGAATGGTGTTGCCGCGGTTGTAGAGCACGAACACATGACCGCGCTCGATGCCCTGGTTCGCCCCCAGGTTGAGGGTCACCACCTGGTGCTGGCCGACCTTGCTGAGCGCGTTGAAAAGCGCCACCACATGTCCCTCGGTACCTGCCGGCGGGGCCTTGGGATAGAAATTGCTTTCCTCGTCGTTGTGGTCCACCGGCAGCAGGAAGTCGCCGCGCAGGGCCTCGCGCTTGGTGCCGCTGAGCTTGACGGTGGCCGGATCGCCCGCGGCCACCACCACCGCGCTGGCAACGTAGAAGGTCTCCTGACCGTACTCCTGGCCGGTCTCGGGATCCCGCAGCATGCGGCCCGGATGATAGACCTCGTACAGGTCGTTGACGCGCGCATCGCCAAGTCCGCGCACATAGACGATGTAGCCTTCGCCGTAGATCAGCCGCCCTTCCTGGGTACCCACGATGTAGGGTGCCGCCTCGATCTGCTCGCGCGGCAGCACCTGGGGCCGGATCAGGAACTGCTGCACGGTGCGCACCGGGATCGTCAGGTCCTCCGAGCCGATGGGCGAGGTACGCACCCGGGGCTCCAGCTTGACCGTCGGCAGCCCGGTGACCCGCGGGCCACCGGTCACCTTGACCCGGGGCCGGCCATTGACGAAGTACAGGGTCAGGACATCACCGGGGTAGATCAGGTGCGGGTTCTTGATGTGCGGGTTCTCGACCCAGATCTCGGGCCAGTACCAGGGGTCGTCGAGGAACTTCTTGGAGATGTCCCACAGGGTGTCGCCCTTCTGCACCACATAGGTCATCGGCGCCGCGGGCTTGACCTTCGGTGCCGGCCTGGCTGGCGGGGGCGGCGGATTGGGGGCCTCGGCCTCGGGCTCGGGCGCAGGCGCCGGCTCGGCCACGGGGGCCGGTTCCTGGGTGGTGGCGCAGCCGGCGAGCAGCAGCGCCGCGAGCAGGCCCGCCAGCGGGCCCAGATGTCCGTGTTGTCCGTTGTGCGTGCTCAAGACCTCTCTCCCCCTTGTCTCGCACCGGGTTGCCCGGCGCGGCTTAAATCGAAGCTGATCATAACTTTAGCAGAAAAACCTGTAAAACTGCACGAAATCGGGCGCGAAACCCGTCACGGTTCCGCGCCCGGGCCGGAACCGGCGTCCGCCGGCGCGGGACAACCCCGCACAACCCCATGATTCTGCGTGAATTTCCTCGCCCCCGGTCGATTCATAGTAGAATTCGGGCATCATCCTGCAACAGGTATCCAACCATGGCCCTGCTCCAGATCCTGCACTTCCCGGACCCGCGCCTGCGGCTCAAGGCCGAGCCGGTGGAGACCGTGGACGACGAGATCCGCCGCATCGTGGACGACATGTTCGAGACCATGTATGCGGCGCCCGGTATCGGCCTGGCCGCCACCCAGGTCAACATCCAGAAGCGCATCATCGTCATCGACGTGTCCGAGGACAAGGATCAGCCGATCTGCCTCATCAACCCGGAGATCCTGGAACGCGACGGCGAGGAGGAGATGGAAGAGGGGTGTCTCTCGGTGCCCGGCTTCTACGAGACGGTGCAGCGCGCCCGCCATGTGAAGGTGCGCGCCCTCGACCGCGACGGGCAGCCCTTCGAGATCGAGGACGACGGCCTACTGGCAGTCTGCATCCAGCACGAGATCGACCACCTCGACGGCAAGCTGTTCGTCGACTACCTGTCCAGCCTCAAGCGCGAGCGCATCCGCAAGAAGCTGGAGAAGCAGGCCCGTCTCGGCCAGCTGCCGCGCATCGAACAGCCCGAACATGCCATCTGAACCGCGTCGCATCGTCTATGCCGGCACCCCGGAGTTCGCGGTGCCGGCACTGCAGGCGCTGATCGATTCGCCGCACCGGGTGGTGGCCGTCTACACCCAGCCCGACCGGCCTGCCGGGCGCGGCCGCAAGCTGCGGCCCAGTCCTGTCAAGCAGCTCGCCGAGGCCCACGGCCTGCCGGTGGAGCAACCCGCCAGCCTGCGTGACACGGACGCGCGGCAGCGCCTGGCCGACTACCGCCCGGATCTGATGGTGGTGGCCGCCTATGGCCTGATCCTGCCGCGCGAGGTGCTGGAGATCCCGCCACTCGGCTGCGTCAACCTGCACGCCTCGCTGCTGCCGCGCTGGCGTGGCGCCGCGCCCATCCAGCGCGCCATCCTCGCCGGTGACACCGAGACCGGCATCACCCTGATGCAGATGGACGAGGGCCTGGACACCGGCGACATGCTGCTGCGCCGTGCCATCCCCATCGGCCCGCAGGAGACCGCCGCCGAGCTGCACGACCGGCTCGCCGCGCTCGGCGCCGAGGTGCTGAGCGAGGCCCTGCCCGACCTGCTCGACGGCCGCCTGCAGGGCACGCCACAGGACGCCGCCCAGGCCACCTATGCCGCCAAGCTGGACAAGGCCGAGGCACGCATCGACTGGCAGCGGCCGGCCGCGGAGATCGCGCGCCAGGTGCGCGCCTTCAACCCCTGGCCGGTGGCCCAGGCCGATCTCGATGGCCAGCCGCTGCGCATCTGGAACGCCGAGGCCGTGCCCTGCCCGGGGCCAGGCGCACCGGGCGAGGTGCTCGCCGAATCCGCCACCGGCATCGATGTGGCCACCGGCAAGGACTGCCTGCGCATCACCCGCCTGCAGCTGCCGGGCGGCAGACCGCTGGATGCGGCGAGCTTTCTCAACGGCCGCAGCCTGGCCGGCAAGCAGCTGCAGTGAAACCGGCCCGTCTGGTCGCAAGCGAAGCGCTGTGCGCGGTGCTGGACGGCGCCTCGCTGGCGCGCGCCCTGCCGCCGCGACTGGCCGACAGCGACCAGCCGGCGCTGACCCAGGAACTGGTCTACGGCGCGCTGCGCTGGCACTTCCGCATCGAGGGCCTACTGCGCCAGCTGCTGCAGAAGCCGATC
>JALWNJ010000170.1 GCA_026995955.1 Gammaproteobacteria bacterium | reverse complement strand
GTGGTGACCTGGATCGCGGTGTTCGAAGGCTACGACACGGTGCCCACCTCCGAGGGGGTGAGCCGTGCCACCACCCGCACGGTGGTCAATTCCTCGCTGGCGGTGCTGGCGCTCGATTTCATCCTGACCGGCATCATGTTCGGTCTGTGAGGAGCAGACGATGACGACGAGAACGATGGAGATCCTGGTGGGCGTGTTCGTGGCCATCGGCCTCGGGGCGCTGTTCGTGCTGGCCATGAAGGTGAGCAACCTGGGCGACTTCGGCACCAGCGACGGCTACCGCATCGAGGCGCGCTTCGAGAACATCGGCGGGCTCAAGGTCAAGGCCCCGGTGACGGTGTCGGGCGTGCGCGTGGGCCGTGTCACGGGCATCCGCTACGACAGCAAGGAGTTCAATGCCGTGGTCACCATGACCATCGACCGGCGGTACGACGACTTCCCGATCGACACCTCGGCCGGCATCTACACCGCCGGCCTGCTGGGCGAACAGTACATTGCGCTGGAACCTGGCGCCGAGGAAGAGGTCCTCAAGGATGGGGATGTCATCGAGCACACCCAGTCGGCGCTGGTGCTGGAGAACATCATCGGCGAGTTCCTCGTCAACATGACGAACAAGGAGTGATGACCATGCAACGCCTGTATGCCGTCCTGCTGCTGGCCCTGGGGCTGGCGCTGTCCGCCCATGCCGCCACGGCCACCGTCGAGGAGGCCGAACACCTGGTGCGCGACACCGCCCAGCAGGTACTCGACATCCTGGCCGAGAACCGCGACAAGGTGCAGAAGGATCCGGCCTTTCTCTACGGCCTGGTCAACGAGGTGATCCTGCCCAAGGTGGACTTTACCGCCATGAGCAAGCTGGTGCTGGCCAAGCACTGGCGCAAGGCCACGCCGGAGCAGCGCGAGCGCTTCGTGCAGGCCTTCAAGGGCATGCTGGTGCGCACCTACACCCGTTCGCTGTCGGAGTATGCCGGCAACACCGAGATCAACTATGGCAAGACCATCAGCCAGCGCAACGGCAAGTACGTTACCGTCAAGACCGAGATCCTGCGCAAGGGGCGCAAGCCGATCCCCGTGGACTACAAGCTGCGGCGCAGCAGGGATGGCCAGTACCGCATCTACGATGTCGTCATCGAGGGCCTGAGTCTGGTGAAGAACTACCGCACCAGCTTCGCCAAGCAGATCTCGGAACAGGGGCTGGACGCGCTCATCGCCGATCTCGAGCGCAAGAACCGGGAGCAGGGCGGAGGCGTGGTGGCCGGTGCGGGCTGAGTGGCGCCAGGCCGGCCCCGGCCACTGGCAGCTGATCGGTGGCGTGGGGCTGGAGACGGTCACGGGGCTGCTGGCCCTGCCCGAGGCCGACGGCGGCCGCCTGCGCATCGACTGGAGCCGGGTCGATGCGCTGGACAGCACGGCCGTGGCGCTGATGATCGAATGGCTGCGCCAGGCCCGCCGCGCGGGCATCGAACTGCGCTTCTCGGGGCGCCCGCCCGCGCTCGACAACCTGCTCGAGGTGTTCGACCTGCGCGCGCCGCTGGCCGACCTGCTGGCCTGAGCGGGGCAGGGCGGTTGCCGCTCCCGCGGGCATGACCGACGGGGCGATTTTCGCTATCATTCCCCCTTTTTCGTGGCCCGTTCGGGCAAAGGCTGGCAGCGTTCGGAATGGAAAAGCTCATCATCAGCGGGGGCAGGCCCCTGTCCGGTACGGTACGCATTTCCGGTGCCAAGAACGCCGTGCTGCCGATCCTGTCCGCAGCGCTGCTGGCCGACGGCCCGATGACCATCGGCAACGTGCCGCACCTGCAGGACGTGACCACCACCATGGAGCTGCTCGGGCGCATGGGGGTGAGCCTGACGCTCAACGAGCGCATGGCGATCGACATCGACGCCTCCACCATCCACGATTTCTGCGCCCCCTACGAGCTGGTCAAGACCATGCGCGCCTCGATCCTGGTGCTGGGTCCGCTGCTGGCGCGTTTCGGTCGCGCCGAGGTGTCCCTGCCCGGCGGCTGCGCCATCGGCTCACGGCCGGTCAACCTGCACATCGATGGGCTGGTGGCGATGGGCGCCGAGATCACGGTCGAGGGCGGCTACATCAAGGCCCGCGCCGAGCGGCTGAAGGGCGCGCGCATCGTCATGGACCTGGTGTCGGTGACCGGCACCGAGAACCTGATGATGGCGGCGGCGCTGGCCGACGGCACCACGGTGATCGAGAACGCCGCCCGCGAACCCGAGGTGGTGGACCTGGCCAACTGCCTCAACGCCATGGGTGCCCAGGTGAGCGGGGCCGGCACCGATACCCTGACCATCGAGGGCGTGCAGACCCTGCACGGCTGCCGCTACGATGTGTTGCCCGATCGCATCGAGACCGGCACCTTCCTGGTCGCCGCGGCCATCTCCGGCGGTCGGGTGATGCTGCGCAACACCGACCCCACGCTGCTCGACGCGGTGCTGCAGAAGCTCGACGAGGCCGGTGCCACGCTGTCCAGCGGCGAGGACTGGATCGAGATCGACATGAAGGGCAACCGGCCGCGCGCGGTGAGCGTGCGCACCGCGCCCTATCCGGCCTTTCCCACCGACATGCAGGCGCAGTTCACGGCGCTGGACGCGGTGGCCGAGGGGGCCGGCACCATCACCGAGACGGTGTTCGAGAACCGCTTCATGCACGTGCAGGAGCTGCAGCGCATGGGCGCCGACATCCGCGTCGAGGGCAACACCGCCTTCGTCCGGGGCGTGGACCGACTCATCGGCGCGCCGGTGATGGCCACCGACCTGCGGGCCTCGGCCAGCCTGATCCTCGCCGGTCTGGTGGCGGAGGGTGATACAATCGTCGATCGCATCTACCACATCGACCGCGGCTACGAGCTGATCGAGGAAAAGCTGGCCCAGCTCGGCGCCAGCATCCGCAGGGTGCCTTCCTGATGACCGATACACTGACCATTGCGCTCTCCAAGGGGCGCATCTACAAGGAGACGCTGCCCTTCCTCGAGGAGGTGGGCATCGTACCGGCCGACGACCCGGAGAAGAGCCGCAAGCTGATCCTCGACACCAACCGCGAGGACGTCAAGCTGGTGGTGATCCGCGCTGCCGACGTGCCCACCTATGTGCAGTACGGCGCGGCCGATGTCGGGGTGGCGGGCAAGGACGTGCTGATGGAACACGGCGGCGAGGGCGTGTACGAGCCGCTGGACCTGAAGATCGCCCGCTGCAAGCTGATGGTGGCCGGCTTTCCCGGTACCCGGCCGAAGCGGCCACGGCTGCGGGTGGCGACGAAGTTCGTCAACCTCACCCGCGATTACTACGCACGCAAGGGCGAGCAGGTGGAGATCATCAAGCTCTACGGCTCCATGGAACTGGCCCCGATCGTCGATCTGGCCGATGTCATCGTCGATCTGGTGGATACCGGCAACACCCTGCGCGCCAACGGCCTCGAGCCGCTGGAACACATTGCCGACATCAGCTCGCGGCTGATCGTCAACAAGGCCTCGATGAAGATGAAACAGGCCCGCGTGCGTCGTCTGATCGACGAGCTGCGCGAGGCCGTAAACAGGCGAAACCCCGAATCATGACCGCATATCCGACCGACGACCTGCGCATTCAGGAAATCCGCGAGGTGATCCCGCCCAACGAGGTGCATCGCCTGTACCCGATCACGGAACACGGTTCCGAGACGGTGTATCACACGCGCAAGGCCATCCACGACATCCTGCACGGCGCCGACGACCGGCTGCTGGTAGTGGCCGGCCCCTGTTCCATCCACGACGTGGATGCGGCGCTGGACTACGCCGGGCGGCTCAAGCGCATGCGTGACGAGCTGGCCGAGGATCTGGTGATCGTGATGCGGGTGTACTTCGAGAAGCCGCGCACCACGGTCGGCTGGAAGGGGCTGATCAACGACCCCAACCTCGACGGCAGCTTCCAGATCAACGAAGGGCTGAAGATCGCCCGCAAGCTGCTGGTGGACCTCGGCGAGATGGGGGTGCCGGCCGGCACCGAGTTCCTCGACCTCATCAGCCCTCAGTACGTGGCCGACCTGGTGAGCTGGGGCGCCATCGGCGCACGCACCACCGAGAGCCAGGTGCACCGCGAGCTGGCCTCCGGCCTGTCCTGCCCGGTGGGCTTCAAGAACGGCACCGACGGTGGCCTGCAGATCGCCATCGATGCCATCCGTTCCGCTTCGCGGCCGCATCACTTCCTGTCGCTGACCAAGGAGGGGCGCTCGGCCATCTTCTCTACCACCGGCAACGAGGACTGCCACATCATCCTGCGCGGCGGCCGCCAGCCCAACTACGATGCCGAGAGCGTCAACCGGGCCGCCGAGCAGCTGCAGAAGGCCGGGCTCGAGCCGCGGCTGATGATCGACTGCAGCCATGCCAACAGCCAGAAGCAGCCCGAGCGCCAGGTGCTGGTGGCCGAGGACGTGGCCGACCAGATCGCGGCCGGCGACGACCGCATCTTCGGCGTCATGCTGGAGAGCCACCTGGTGGCCGGGCGGCAGGACTGCGTCAGTGGCCGCGAGGGGCTGGTCTACGGCCAGAGCATCACCGATGCCTGCATCGGCTGGGACCAGACCGAACCGCTGCTGTACGAACTGGCCGAGGCCGTGCGCCAGCGGCGGGAGAAGGCATGATGGCCGAGGTGACGCGACTCGACAGCAGCCAGCCCGATTTCCGCCAGCGGCTCGATGCACTGCTGGCCTGGGAGAGCGTGTCCGACAGCGCCGTGCTCGGCACCGTGATGGAGATCCTGGACGCCGTGCGCAGCCGTGGCGATGCCGCGGTGCTCGAGTACACCGCCCGTTTCGACCGCCTCGAGGCCGATGCCCTGGCCGACCTCGAACTGCCTGCCGCGCGCCTGCAACAGGCCCTGGAAGCGATCGACCCGGGACTGCGCGAGGCACTTGAGATCGCCGCCGAGCGCATCCGTCGCTATGCCGAGCACCAGCGCCTGGAGTCCTGGTCCTACACCGAGGAAGACGGCAC
>JALWNJ010000169.1:530-5000 GCA_026995955.1 Gammaproteobacteria bacterium | reverse complement strand
GGTCCGTCCCCTTTTGGGGCTGGAGGGGGGAAAGGGGAAAGGTGCGAGGGACTTGGGACGAGGGGATGGCTTCGCTCTGCCTCGTTCCAAGTCCCCAGCCCCTAATTCCTCGCCCCTTTCCCGGCCAGCCAAAGCCGCAGCCTCAGCCCGGCCTCGGTGGTGTAACCGGACTCGTGCGACACGATGCGCCCGTGGGGGTCGAGCACGAAGAAGGCCGGCACGCCGCGCAAGCCAAAGCGCGCGGCCAGCCGCCCATCCGGATCGGCGACCACTTTCCAGTCCAGGCCATGCCGTTCGAGGTAGGCACGGATGTCCTGCGGACCGCCCGACTGCATGGCCACGGTCAACACCGGCCAGTCGCGCGCGATGGAATCGACGGTGCCGCGCTCCAGCCCGCAGATGCCGCACCAGCTGGCCCAGAAGTAGATCAGCAGCGGGCCGTCGCGGTTGTCGGTGAGTTTCACGCGCTGTCCGTCGATGAGCTGCAGTTCGTCCACCGGCGGCGGCCCTTCCGCCATGTCGCGCTGCAGCCAGGCACGCACGCCCAGGTACACGCCAAGGAACACCAGCAGTTCGGCGAGCACCCACAGCAGGGTCTTGAGTCTGGATCGGGCGGGCTTCATGTCCTATAGGATGGGCAATCGGGCCGCAAGTTTCGACCTGCCACTGGAAAAAGTCCAGATAGCCCATATTGGAGATTGATGCAGCGGCCGTCCTGGTGTCCAATCATCGGCACATGCGGCCCGGAGGTGAACTTGAGCATCGATCTCGCCAAACCCCTGTTCGACGCCCGCAACGCGCCCGAGACCCGGCGCGTGCTCAACAGCGCCCCGCACTACACTCCGGAGGAACGCGAGGCGGTGCGCACGCGCATCAAGCAACTCCTGCGCGAGCAGGATGCGGTGCTGGTGGCCCACTACTACACCGATGCCGAGCTGCAGCGCCTGGCCGAGGAGACCGGCGGCCATGTCGCCGACTCGCTGGAGATGGCCCGTTTCGGCAACGAGCACCCGGCCAGCACGCTGGTGGTGGCGGGGGTGCGCTTCATGGGCGAGACCGCCAAGATCCTCAATCCCGAGAAGCGGGTGCTGATGCCCACCCTGGAGGCCGAGTGCTCGCTCGACCTCGGCTGCCCGGCCGGCCCCTTTGCCGAGTTCTGCGACGAACACCCGGACCGCACCGTGGTGGTCTATGCCAACACCAGTGCCGAGGTGAAGGCGCGCGCCGACTGGGTGGTGACCTCGAGCATCGCGGTGCGCCTGATCGAACACCTCGACGCCGAGGGCGAGAAGATCCTGTGGGCCCCCGACAGGCATCTCGGGCACTACATCCAGCAGGTGACCGGGGCAGACATGCTGTTGTGGAACGCCAGCTGCGTGGTGCACGACGAGTTCAAGTTCCGTGCCCTGGGCAAGCTCATCGAGGAACACCCGGATGCCGGCGTACTGGTGCATCCGGAATCACCCGAGGAGGTGATCCGCCTGGCCGACGCGGTCGGCTCCACCACCCAGCTCATCGAGGCCGCCAAACGGCTGCCGCACAAGACCTTCATCGTCGCCACCGACCGCGGCATCTTCTACAAGATGCAGCAGGCGGTGCCCGACAAGACCCTCATCGCCGCCCCCACCGGCGGCGCCGGCGCCACCTGCCGCATGTGCGCCCATTGTCCGTGGATGGCCATGAACGGGCTGCACAACCTGCTGCAGGTGCTGGAGACCGGTGCCAACGAGATCACCATCGACGAGGAGATCCGCCAGCGTGCCCTGCGCTCCACCCAGCGCATGCTGGACTTCGCGCGCAGCCTGAAATGAGCCGCGCAAGACGCGGATTTGCCGCCGTTTGTCCCCGTTTCGTGTAGAATCATCGGCACACTGCCGGAAAAACCTGGCTCGGACACCTACAATGCATGGGGCGGGCAGCCGCACCCCCGGCCACCGAGGCTCAGCACGCAACGCACATGGACAGCAAGCCGCAGATACCGCTCGAGGTCTTCCGCAAGATGATCGAGACCCTCCCCCCGGAGGAGCTCGCCAAGCTGCCGCCCGAAAAGCTGCCCGAGAACATCCCCGTGGATCTGGTGGAGGAGGCCCCGATCTATTCGCGCAGCGCGCTGGAGAGCCTGATCCTGGCGGCCAATTCCTACCACCTGCAGAAGCGCCTCGATCTGCAGGAGCGCTACGGCGAGGAGGTGCTGGCCGCGCTCGACCGCACCAAGACGCTGTACAACACCGCCACCCTGCGGGTGTTCCGCAACAAGCTGTCCGACATGCAGAAGATCCGCGCCCGCTGGCATCAGAGCCACGACGAGAAGAAGCGCGACCTGCTCATCGACAGCGTGCGCCACATGCAAGGCCAGGTGCTGGACGTGCGCGCCGAGAACGCCGGCATCACCCAGGCCATCCGCCTGCTGCAGGGCACCCGTCCCCAGCAGGAATCGGATCGCGAGATCTTCGCCAATGCCATCGCCGAGCTCAAGAAGGGCTCGGAGTTCATCGAGCGCAAGCTGGCCGAGTTCTTCCTGCTGCGGCTCGAGGTGCTCAATGTCGAGATGCAGCTGCGCTACCGCGAGGTACTGGCCTTCGAGGAGGAGGCCGCCATCCTCGACCAGGAGATCGAGAGCCTGCGGCAGAAGCTGGAACGCTCGCAGACCATCTGGAAGCGCACCTTCCAGCGCAGCAAGTCCAACCACGAGATGGAGGAGCTGCAGTCGCTGATCGCCTCGCTGGTGGCCGAGAAGCAGAACAAGGAAGCCGCGGTGTCCGAAAACGACCTCACCCTGTGGCTGGACACCATCGTCGATGCCAGCGTGCATCCGTTTACCCGCGACCGCATCGACAAGGTCATCGGCAACGCGCGCCGCGCGCTGTTCTACCTGCTCACCAAGTACTGCCAGCTGCAGGAGGCCTCGGCCATGCAGATCGCGCGCAATCCCTTCCTGCAGGTCGACGCCAAGGCCGCCATCCGCTACCTGCTGATGTCGGAGCAGTTCATCCTCGACTACTTCGCCAAGCGCAAGAGCCGCAATGCCGCCTGGATCAGCGATGCGGCTCAGGTGAAGATGGAAGACCTGGAACGGCTGGAGCAGGACATCCTCAGCGAGCTGAAGAAGAGCAGCCGTTTCCAGCGCCTCAAGTAGGGAGGGCTGCCCTCACTGGCCGAGCAGGGTCAGGGTCGGCGAGGCACTGACCCCCTCGTCATTTCCGGCATGCCCCTCGCGTGGCCCCCCGGGCAGGCGCGGAGCGGCCTCGGTGGCCAGCAGGCTCAGGCCCCGGCGATAGCAGTCGCGCGCGGCATCGGTTTCTCCGAGGCGCTCCAGCAGTTCGCCCAGCAGGCGGCAGGTCTCGGGGTCGGGGCGCAGATCCAGCGCGGTCTCCAGATATCGGCGCGCCTTGCCCCACAGCTCGGCGGCCAGCGACAGCCGGCCCAGCGTGCGCAGCAGCACGGCATCGTTGCCGCGCTGCTTGAGCCAGCCCTCGGCATGTCCCAGTACGCGCATCGGATCGCGCGGCCTGAGCCGGCCCAGCAGATCCACCAGTTCCGCATCCCACTGGCGATCGATGGCGGCCAGCAGCTCGTCCACGGCCAGCTCGTGCTGACCACAGGCGTCCAGGGCCCGCGCACGGGCGGCGACCAGCGACGGCTCCTTGCGCAGCGGCCTCGGCAGCGTCTTCCACAACCGATCCACGGCCTCGTGATCGCCACGATCTCCGGCCTGCAGCAGCAGGTGACGGGTAGCCTCGGCATCGGCCTCGTCGAGCAGGTCGCGCGGTACCCCACGCGCCTTGCGCAGATCGGTCACCAGGTCCTTGAGCGCGCCCCAGTCGCCGAGCTTGCGATGCAGGCGCGCCAGCAGGAACAGCACATAGGGATGGCGGGGCGCGAGTTCGCGGAGGTGGGTCAGGGTCGCCAGTGCCTGTTCGTACTGGTGGCGCGAGAGTTGCAGTTCCGCCTGTTGCAACCCCACCGCCAGTTCGGCGTCCGGATCGGCCTCGATGGCGCGACGCAGGTAGTCGTCCCGGCGCTCGAAGGCCTGCTGCATGTGCGCGGCACGCGCCGCCGCCAGATAGCCGAGCAGCGGCGTGTCGTGGTGGCGCACGCTGCGCAGCAGCAGGCGCTCGGCTTCGGCCCAGCGACCCTGGGACAGGGCCAGCAGGCCATCGTAGAACTGGCGCCGGGCACGCGCACGCTGCAGCTCCGTCCAGCGCCGCTGCACCCGGTGCGGACCCTCCACCAGATTGGCCAGCAGGCGCAGCAGCAGATAGCCGACGAGAAAGGCCAGCAGAGCGAGCACGGCGGCATCGAACAGCGGCAGCTCGACCGAAGTGTGGCCCCAGGCCAGCAGTACGAAGCCCGGCGTGGCCAGCGCCTTGGCCACCACGACGCTGACCAGCAGCGCCACCAGCAGCAGCAGGAAGACCAGCCTCACGCGCCTTTCTCCCCGGCCTGCAGGCGGCGTCGTGCTTCGATCTC
>JALWNJ010000169.1:0-520 GCA_026995955.1 Gammaproteobacteria bacterium | reverse complement strand
GGTCAGCGCGCCGCTGACATCGGGCAGCGGCGGGCGCAGCCGGATGCGATCCAGCGCCTCGATCTCGCTGCGCAGGGGGTGTGCCGCCTCGTCATGGTAATAGGCATCGATGAGTTTCAGGGCCGCCCGAAGCTGGCGGTGATAGTCGGCGTCGTCCTGGCGCAGCACATCGACCCGCGCCGCCTCCAGACGCAGCCGCAGGAGTTGCGCCAGCAGCAACTCGCGTTCGCGGTCGGGCAGGTGCTGCACCGTCTCGTCGTAGTGGCGCACGGTCACCCGCGCCCTCAGCCGCGCCCAGGCATCGGCCAGCAGACCCTTCCAGCCCTTGCCGTCGGGCTGGCCATTTGCCGCCGGGGCCGCTTCGGCCGCGGCGGCATTCGCACCGGCCTCCACCCCGGCCGTGCCGCGCTCGCGCGCCGGAATGCGCAGCGGCAGCGGCCGGAGGCCGGCCACCATGCGGTCCAGCCGCAGCGCGATCCCGACCAGATCGGGCCGCTCGGCCTGCTTCAGGCGCTGGATG
>JALWNJ010000168.1 GCA_026995955.1 Gammaproteobacteria bacterium | reverse complement strand
CGGTAGCGGCGCGAAGCTCGGCCAGCATACCGACCAGCTGGGCGTTGTCGTAGAGCATCTTCTCGAAGTGGGGGATCTCCCAGCGCGCGTCGGTGGAATAGCGGAAAAAGCCGCCACCAAGCTGGTCGAAGACGCCGCCGCTGCTCATCCGTTCCAGACTGTGGCGCACCATGTGCAGCGCCTGGTCGTCGGGGCGGCCCTGAGCAGTGGTATGGTGCCAGTGGCGCAGGAGCTGCTGCAGGACGGGCGCCTGCGGAAACTTCGGCGGCTGGCCGAAGCCGCCGTGCACCGGGTCGAACAGGCTGGCGGCCTCGTGGCGCAGCTGGTCGAGCGGGGCGGCGTGCAATATCTCGGCCGGGCGGCCCTCGTGGTACAGGCGGGCAAAGGTCTCGCTCATGCGCGTGCCGTTGGCTCGGATTGCCTCGCGGTGTTCGCGGAAGTACTCGGCCACCTGCTCGAGCACCTGACGAAAGGCGGGCAACCCGGCGTAGGGGCGGGTCGGGAAGTAGGTGCCGCCATAGAACGGGGCCAGTGTCTCGGGGTCGAGGAACATCGTCAGCGGCCAGCCGCCGTTGCGCTGGGTGATGAGGGCATGGGCGGTCTGGTACAGCTTGTCGAGGTCGGGGCGTTCCTCGCGGTCGACCTTGATGTTGACGAACCAGCGGTTCATCAGCGCCGCCGTCTCTTCGTCCTCGAAGGACTCGTGCGCCATCACATGGCACCAGTGGCAGGCCGAGTAGCCGATGGAGAGCAGGATGGGACGATCCTCGCGCCGTGCCTGGGCAAGGGCCTGTTCGTCCCAGGGCTGCCAGTGCACCGGGTTGTCGGCGTGCTGCAGCAGGTAGGGGCTGGTCTCTTCCGCGAGGCGGTTGTGGGTGGTCATGTCATGGGCTCCGGGTCCGGCCTTCGGGGCAATGATAGCCGGACCCGGAGCGCGGACAGGATTTTCCTTGTGTTCCTCAGGGGCGGGTCAGGAACAGGACGCCGCTCACCCCGGCAGAGCCATCCGGTTCGTTGATGCTGTAGCCGTTGATGACGCCGGCTGCCGGCCGGCCATTGGCATAGTCGTTGACGAAGGAGATGGAGGCGAAGCCGGTACAGGGTCCGGAGATACAGGTCGGTGTAGTGTTTTCCGTCAGCGGAATGCCCTGAACCACGGCTTCCGGCACGGAGATGTTCAGCCCGACCGGGATCTCACCATAGTAGGTCTTCCCGTTCACCGTGGCGGTCACATTGTAGAGCGTGATGGTTTGGGTGGAGAAGTCGACGGACAGATTGGCATCACCTACTGCCCCGACATTGCCGGCGTGATCCGTGGCCGGTGTGCCGCCGACGGTGGCGTAGTTGAAGGTGGCCGTGAGCTGGCTCAGCTGGTTGAGCGTGGCGATGTTCGGGCTGTAGGCATAGTGGAAGCTGCCGGCGTGTGGCGCGGGCGTGCCGTTCTCGGCAACGACGAACGGACCGTTCCAGCGCCCCCAGTTGACGCCCATGGGGTGTCCACCGATGTCGCGCAGCTCTGCCTGCCCGGCCGCAAATCCGTAGACATCGCCGGTCAACGGATCGGTCATGCGGACCATGACCGGAATGTTCTCGACCGGGCCCTGGCGTCCCAGCAGGATGACCTGGTCGGGCGTGCCGTTGTCCCGGATGGCGCCGCCTGCGCTGCCGACGCCATTGCTCAAGTCGTTGAAGGCAGCCACGGTCACTGCTCCGTAAGGCGCGCGTTTCATCGACAGGTTGTTGGCCTGTGACTGGTCGGCGCGGACCACACCCGGACGGGCAAGTGGCAGCAGGCGGGCGATGGCCAGCGCCTCCGGATGGCCGCGGCGGGCGATCTGGCGGATGAGCCCGGCCTTGCGGTGGCGGTCGGCTTCCCGGCGCAGGCGGGCCTGGGCGCGCCTGAGACCGCGGTCGGCATCGAAGATGACACCGGGCGGACGGATCAGGCCGCGCGGGCGGGCATCGGCGGCCTTCAGGTGGAAGTATTCGTCGTTGCCGAAGCGGAACTCGCCCTTACGGTTGCGGACCACGATGGCGCCGTCGGCCACCGCGCCGTAGAGGCCCGGTTCGTGGCCGGGGCAGTCGCCGGGACCACACAGGCGCAGGCCGTAGTGGGTGCCGCGGATGCCGATGGTGGCCACGGTAGTCTGCACCTGGTAGCGATCGCGGCTGCGTTTGCCGATGACGCCGGTGAGGGTGCGCAGGCCGCCCTTGATCAGTTCCAAGGTGGTGGCATCGGCCTCGGGGCGGTTGCGGTCGAAGCGGTAGCGCGCAATGCGCAGGCGGCTGTTGGGGCGCAGGGTCATCAGCGCGCCGTCGCTGAAACGCAGCTGCAGAGCGGATTGCGGACCGGTGGTCACGGTGTCCCCTTCGTGGATCTCCCGGGAGGTACGGGGGCTGCCGTCGGCGGCGACCACTTCGGCATCCCCGGCCGCGATGACGATGCGGCCGATGGGCGGGGGTTCAGTCGGCTTGTGCAGGGCGGCCGAGGCCGTTTGCCAGCCTGGGGTCGGCGAGGGTTTGGCGGTGACGGCTGCGGGCGCCGGGCGTGCAGGCAGGCTGGCTGTGGCGGGTGCTTCGGGTTTTGCCGCCACGGGCCGTTTGGCGACCGGCCTGGGTGGCGTCGGGGCGGCGCTCCTGGTCGCCCCAAGGTCAGGGGGGAGGCGCAGCACGGCCCCGAGCGGCAGGTGATTGGGGTCGCCGCCGAACACCGTCGTGTTGTGCTCGAGGATCCAGCGCCGCAGACTGCGTTGCCGGTCGCGGTCGCCGGGCGCGAGCTGGCGGGCGATGCCGAACAGGGTGTCGCCGGGGCTTACCTTCCATTGTCCGTTGGGCGTCGGTCCGGCGCTTGCGGGTGTCGTGAGGCCGGTGCCGGTCAGGGTCAGCAGGAGCAGGATCGGATGATGGCGCTTCATGGCATGCCCTCCCTGTCTCAGTCGAAGTCCAGCCGCAGGTTGAGGCTGCCCTGCAGGCGGTCGTAGTCGTAGATGTCGAGGTTGGAGTCGTTGCGGGTGTAGTTCACAGCGCCCACCACGCTCCAGCGCCGGTCGAGCAGCCAGCGCAGTTCCAGATCGGCCAGGCCCAGCAGGTCGGAGCGACGGTCGAGGAACAGCAGGTCCTCCTCGGCATAGCGGTCCTTGCTGAGACTCAGGCGTGCGGTGAGGGCGAACTGCGGGTGCAGGGTGAGCTGACTGCCCAGCATGCCGCCGACGAAGATGCGGTCGGCCAGCAGGCGCGAGACGGGGTTGTCCTGTATCGGTGTTTCCTTGCCGAGATAGGCGTTGCCGAACAGGATGGGCGACAGGCGGCCACGGAAGTTGTGGGTCAGGCCCAGCCCCAGCGTGCCGCTGTAGCTGTCGCGCTCGGCCTGGTCGGGATACTGCAGGCGGGTGAGCTGGGCGAAGGCCTGCCATTGCCGGCGCGGGTCACGCTGGTACTTCCATTCGCCCTCGAGGCCGCCCAGGTTGCGGTAGGTGCTGTTGTCCAGGCGATAGGTCTGGCCCAGGGCGCCGAGACGGAAGCGGTGGTAGTTGCGCCGCCGCTCGATGCCGCCGCGGGCGGAGAGCGTAAGGTAGTTGAAGTCCGGCTCTTCGCTGTACCAGCGGGCGTCGGCCAGCACACCGCCGTAGAGCGCCCAGCCGGGGCTGTTGAGCGGGCTGGTGACGCGCACCGCGCCGCTCAGGCTGGCGAAGGGCGAGGGATGCGACAGCGCCGAGGCCGACAGCAGGCCGGCGCCCAGGGCCGGGATGTACACGCTGCGGTCGTCCGGGCCGCTGTTCACATTGTCGTCGTAGCCGCCACCAAGCTGCAGGTAGGATTTGGCGGTGGTGAGGTAGCGCCCCTCCTGCAGGCGGATGGCGCGCAGGTAGCGCTCGATGTTGGCGACCACGGCCGGCGGCGGGTTGGCGGCCAGCACGCGCTGGAACTCGTCGCGGGCGCGGGCGTATTCCTCCAGCAGGAAGTAGCCGCGCGCCAGCTCCAGCCGGGCGGCCAGGTTGTCGGGATCGGTGAGCAGCACGCGCTCGAGGGCGAACACCCCCTCGCCGACCTGGCCCATGTCGATGGCGGCGGCGCCGTAGCAGTAGTCGAAGCCGGGCTCGCCCTCGTGCCGGTCACGGTATTTCCGGCCGTAGGCCCAGGCCTGGTCGGAATGGCCCTGCCGGAACAGTTCGCAGAGGCGGGCCTCGTCATAGTCGTCATCAGCTGAGAAGGCCGTGCCCGCGGTCAGCAGCAGGCCGGCAAGGATCAGGCGCAGGCGCAATGGCAACATCGGTGGCTCCCTGAAAGTGGCATAATGCCGTTCCGTTCGGCAGTGTTGTCGTTTGTGTTGTCTCCCGGAGGGCCAATGACCCCATCCCCAGAAATGGAATATATACCTTTGCGCCTGAAAAGGCACGAGGAGCGGCGCGTGCTGGGCGGCCACCCCTGGATCTACAGCAACGAGATCGACACTGCCGCCACGCCGCTCAAGGGGCTGGAGCCGGGCGCGCCGGTGCGGGTGCTGGACCATCGCGGGCGCGAGATCGGTACCGGCTATGCCAATCCGCATACCCTGATCGCGGTGCGGCTGGTGAGCCGTGACGCCCGTCATCCGTTCGGGGTCTCGCTCATCCGGCATCGGTTGAAGGTGGCGCTGGCGCTGCGCGAGCGGCTTTGCGAGGCCCCCTTCTACCGGGCCGTGTTCGCCGAGTCCGACGGTCTGCCGGGGCTGGTGGTGGACCGCTACGACGAGGTGCTGGCGGTGCAGATCACCACCGCGGGGATGGAGCGCCTGAGCGAGGCCATTCTCGATGCGCTGGAGAAGGAATTGCGGCCGAAGGCCATCTGGCTGCGCAACGACAGTCCGCAGCGCGGGCTGGAGGGCCTGCCGCTGGAGACCCGCTGTGCGCGGGGCGCCTGCCCGGAGCAGGTGGTGGTGCGCGAGGGCGCGCTGGAGTTTCTGGTGCCGGTGGCCGGTGGGCAGAAGACTGGCTGGTTCTTCGATCAGCGCGACAACCGCCGCGACCTGGGGCGCTTCGTGCGGGGGGCGCGGGTG
>JALWNJ010000167.1 GCA_026995955.1 Gammaproteobacteria bacterium | reverse complement strand
CATCAGCACCAGGGTGGTGATGCCGAGGAAGTGGATGTCCAGCCCCGGCGACACCCCGGCGCGGAGCTTCCACAGCACCATCACCAGCACGCAGGCGCCGAGGAAGACATTGAAGTTGTCGGGCTGGAACAGCTTGCGCCAGGGCGCGCGCCAGGCCGCCCAGGCAAGCGTCAGTGCCCAGCCGGCGACAACCAGCACGGCCAGGTCACCCAGCAGTTGTCCCAACGACAGATTCATGGCCGGCCCATGATACCCCAGGCAGGATCACCTTCATTGCGTTAGCTCAAATCCCGGCCCGGAAACGCAAGACGCCTGCACGGGGCAGGCGTCTTGCGGGCGGGACATGGGCAACCGATCAGGTGTGCTGGGCACCGTGATACAGGTTGACCACATGACGCGCCTCGGCGAAGAACAGCCAGCGCTCGAGACCCGTGCCGATCAGCGCACAGGCCGCCGCGGTGAAGGCGGCCGCGGTGGAACCCTCGCCGTCGATCATGCCGTAGACCAGCACACCGGGCAGGATGAAACCGAGCACGAACACCAGGGTCTTGAACAGCACCACGGTGGTGTGCTCCGGCTGGTACCCGAACTCCTCGGTGAGGAAGGTGCCGGCGGTATGGCCGACATCGAGCAGGCGCACATTGGCGCGGGTGAAGCCGGTCGCGGTCCTGATGGTGGGGCCGGTGACGCGGGCGATCCAGAAGTAGTAGATGGCCTTCAGCACCAGGGCGATCATCAGCAGGGCGAAGGACAGGGTGGCCGCGGCCTTCAGCTCGCCGCCGAAGCTGGCGCGGATGGCCACCAGCAGCACGCTGCCCGTGGCCAGGCCGAGCAGGATGTAGTTGGCCGGCGTCAGCGCGCTGTTCCACTGGCGGATGGTCTTCAGGCAACCGTAGATCATGCCGGTGGAGAACACCGTCAGCAGCGATAGCAGGATGGTCATCACCCCCATGAACTTCATGAAGCCGGTGACCTCGGCGCCGCCGTTCCAGATGGCGAACAGGTACAGCAGCGCAAACGGATACACCAGAACCGCAAACAGCCCCTCGCGCGACAGCCAGGAGGTGCGGAAGCGGCTGAAGGCGCGCCAGGCGTTCTTCGGGTTGGCCAGGTGGAAGGTGGAGGACATCAGGCCGAAGGTAATGAGCCCGAGGCCGATGATGCCGCCGGTGAGCAGTTCGTTGTCGCTCATGTCGCCGGCGAGCCCGAACAGGTGCAGGGTGGCCATCAGGATGAGCAGGCCGTACCCGGCACCGGAACTGACGGTGAAGATGATGACGGACAGTGCTGGATGCATGGTTCGATCCCCTCGCTTAGCGTGCCACGACCTTGTTGGTCCACTCCTTCACCTTGCTCACCAGGGTGTCCTTGCGGACATCGTCGGTGGGCACGGGAGTCGTGAGCCGCGGTGGCAGATAGGTGTTGGTCGGGTTGTAGCCGAGTTCCGGCATCAGCTTGTAGCCGGCACGCTCGCGCACCAGGCGGCTGACCTCGGAGTCGGGGTCGTCGAAGTCGCCGAAGTAGCGGGCATGGGCCGGGCAGGTCAGCACGCAGGCCGGCTTGCGGTCCTCCTCGGGCAGCTCCTCGTCGTAGATGCGGTCGATGCAGAGCGTGCACTTCTTCATCACGCCCTCCTCGCGATCCAGCTCGCGGGCGCCGTAGGGGCAGGCCCAGGAGCAGTAGTTGCAGCCCATGCACTTGTCGTGGTCGACCAGCACGATGCCGTCTTCCTTGCGCTTGTAGGAGGCGCCGGTGGGGCACACGGTGACGCAGTCGGCATCCTCGCAATGCATGCACGACATGGGGAAGTTGATGGTCTTGTTGTTCGGGTAGTCGCCCACCTCGTAGTGGCGGATGCGGTTGAACCACACGCCGCTGGGGTTGCGCCCGTAGGGGCGGTAGTCGGTCAGCGGGCCACTGGTGCCCGAGGTGTTCCACTGCTTGCAGGCGGTCGCGCAACCGTGACAGCCCACGCAGGTATCGATGTCGATGACGAGACCTAGACGCATTGTTTCAGCTCCTGTTCTGTTCGGTTCCGGCGATCAGTCTTCGCGCCACTTCTCACCGCGGGTGAGGATGTCCATCATGTCGCGGTTGAGGTGCACCGGCTCGTGCGTGTGGTAGCGCAGTACCTCCGGCGCCGGATCCTTGCCCGGGAACGGCTTGATGGTGTCGAACTGCGGCCAGCTGCCGGTTTCGCCCGGCGCTGCCGGGTAGACCTTCACCCGCAGGTCGTACCAGGCCGCCTGGCCGGTAACCGGGTCGGAATTGGTCATGCCGTCGGCGGCGTCGCCCTTCTTCGGCAGCAGTTCGGAGATCAGGTGGTTCATCAGGAAGCCATCCTGCGACTCGTTGGCATTGGGCGCCAACGACCAGGCGCCGGACTGCTTGCCGATGGCATTCCAGGTCCACACGGTGTTGGGCTCGACGCCCTCCATCAGTTTGACCTGGACGCGGATCTTGCCGTTGTGCGACTCGACCCAGACCCAGGACTTGTCCTCGATGCC
This sequence comes from Gammaproteobacteria bacterium, assembly GCA_026995955.1. GTDB lineage: Bacteria > Pseudomonadota > Gammaproteobacteria > J044 > J044 > J044. Next base: position 2,529 of record JALWNJ010000167.1, on the reverse strand, counting down.
CATCTTCTCCGCCTGCTGGCGGTTCATGTAGAGGAAGTTCTGGGCCATGATCTGGCGCAGCCAGGCGTTCTGGGAATCCCAGGAGTGGTACATGAACATGGGCCGCTGGTTGACGGCATGGAACGGGTATTCGTCCTCGTCGATGCGGCACTGCTCCAGCGGCTTGTAGTACTCGGGCAGCGGCGTGAAGTACTTCGTCAGCCGCTCCTTGTGCTCCGGCTTGCTCGGGCACGGGCCGTCGTACAGGCCCTGGCCGGCGAGATTGAACTTCTGCAGCGTCTCCGAGTACAGCTCCATGATGATGGGATCGGTGCTGCCCACCCAAGCGGCGTGCTTGGCCAGTTCCAGGTAGTCCCTGTTGCAGAAGCGGTAGAACTGCTGGTTGGGCGCCAGATGATAGGTGAAGAAGCTCTGGTTCTCGATGTAGCGGTCCCACTGCTTGGGGTTGGGCTTGCCGCGCAGGTGCACCTCGTTGCCGTCCTCGTCGAGGCGCCAGCCGGCGAGGAAGCCGATGCCCGGCTCCTTCTCCCAGTTGGTGATGAAGTCCTTGTAGTCCTTGAACTTGCGCTCCCCGTCCTCGGTGGTGAAGGCCGGGAACTTGAGGCGCGAGGCCAGCTCCACCAGCACCTCCTGCCACGGCTTGACATCACGATCCGGCTCCAGGATGGGATGACGGATGGAGTCGGCCGCGGTGTCCGGCTCGGAGATCGGCCGGTCGAGCATGGAGATGGTGTCGTAACGCTCGAGGTAGGTGGTGTCGGGCAGCACCAGATCGGCGTAGTTGACGATTTCGGCATGGAACGCATCAGCCACCACCAGGAACGGGATCTTGTACTCGCCGTTCTCGTCCTTCTCCACCAGCATGTCCATGATCTCCTTGGTGTTCATGGTGGAGTTCCAGGACATGTTGGCCATGAAGAAGATCAGCGTGTCGATCGGGTAGGGGTCGCCCTTTACGGCATTGGTGATGACCATGTGCATCAGACCGTGGTTGGCCAGCGGCGCTTCCCAGGAATAGGCCTTGTCGATGCGCTTGGGGTTGCCCTCGTCGTCGATGACCAGATCTTCCGGCGCGGTGGGGAAGCCCAGCGGCGGCGACTTGAGCGGGGTGTTGGGCGCAGTATCCTTGGCCGGCTTGATCCCCGGCGGGATGTGCTTGGGATACGGCGGCTTGGCCAGGTGCCCGCCAGGCACGTCCACCGAGCCCAGCAGGATCTGCAGCAGGTGGATGGCACGGCAGGTCTGGAAGCCGTTGGAGTGGGCGGAGATGCCGCGCATGGCGTGCATCGACACCGGGCGACCGATGACCTTGTCGTGCTTGCGGCCGTAGCAGTCGGTCCACTCGATGTCGAGCTCGATGCTCTCCTTGAAGGCCACATGCGCCATCTCCAGCGCCAGACGCTCGATCTGCTCGGCCGGCACGCCGGTGACCTTCTCGGCGTTTTCCGGGCTGTACTGCTCGTCGAGGTACTTCTCGGCGATCAGCGTCATCACGGTCTTCACCGGTCGGCCATCGGGGGCGGTGTACTCGCCGAACAGGGCCGGCTTCACATCGGGCTGGGTGGCGTCGACGAAGGCCTCCTTCTCCAGGTCCCAGCACAGCGGCTTGCCGTTCTCGTCGCGCAGGATCAGGCCGTCGCCCTTCTGGCCGGGGGTGCAGACCACGAGCTGGATGGCGTTGGTGTAGCGCACCAGGTAGTCCCAGTCGAACTGGTCGTTGCGCAGCAGGACATGGATCATGGACAGCGCCAGCATGGCGTCGGTGCCGGGGCGGATGCCCACCCACTCATCGGCGATGGCCTGGTAGCCGGTGCGCACCGGGTTGACGGAGACGAACTTGCCGCCGCGGCGCTTGAGCTTCTCCAGGCCCAGCTTGATGGGGTTGGAGGCATGGTCCTCGGCCACGCCCCACATCATGAAGTACTTGGTGCGCTCCCAGTCGGGATCGCCGAACTCCCAGAAGGCATGGCCCATGGTGTAGAGACCGGCTGCGGCCATGTTGACGGAGCAGAAACCGCCATGCGCGGCCCAGTTGTTGGTGCCGAACTGGGTGGCCCACATGCCGGTCAGGGCCTGCATCTGGTCACGGCCGGTGAAGAAGGCCAGTTTCTTGGGGTCGGTCTCGCGGATCTTGCGCAGGCGCTCGGTGAGGATGTCCAGCGCCTGATCCCAGGAGATGATCTCGAACTCGCCGGAGCCACGCTCCGCGCCCTGCTTGCGCAGCATCGGGGCCTTGAGCTTGGCCGGGGAGACCTGCTTCATGATGCCGGAGTTGCCCTTGGCACAGAGCACCCCCTTGTTGATCGGGTGATTGCGGTTGCCCTGGATGAAGCGGACCTTGTTGTTCTCGACGGTGACCTTGATGCCGCAGCGGCAGGCACACATGTAGCAGGTGGAATACTTGACCTCCTGCCTGGAATGGTCTTCGAACTTGGGTAGCGAGCTCATGATCTGCACCTCGAACATGCCTGTCTTCAAAATGGCAGGCCGCAGGACAGGGCGCAGGGTTCCGGGAACCCTGCGCCCTGT
>JALWNJ010000166.1 GCA_026995955.1 Gammaproteobacteria bacterium | reverse complement strand
GCCGCCCACTACACCTGTGGTGGCGTGATGACCGATCTCGCCGCCCACACCGATGTCGCCGGCCTCTACGCCGTGGGCGAGGTGGCGCACACCGGCCTGCATGGTGCAAACCGCATGGCCAGCAACTCGCTGCTGGAGTGCATCGTCTTCGCGCGCGCGGCCGCCAACGACATTTCGCGTCGCATCGAGGGAGAAAATGCGCCACAACCCGTCGCCATCCCGCCCTGGGACGAGCAGCAGGTGACCGATTCCGACGAGATGGTGGTGGTCTCGCACAACTGGCAGGAACTGCGCCGCTTCATGTGGGATTACGTCGGCATCGTGCGCACCGACAAGCGCCTGCAGCGTGCCATGAACCGCATCCAGCTCCTGCTGCGCGAGATCGACGAGTACTACAGCAACTTCCGCATCACCTCGGACCTCATCGAGCTGCGCAACCTGGCCAAGGTAGCGGAACTCATCATCCGCTCCGCCATGAGCCGGCGCGAGAGCCGCGGCCTGCACTACACCCTCGACTACCCCAAGCGCAATCCCGAACTGGATGGCGTCAACACGGAACTGGCGCCGCCGCTTTACGGTGACTGAACCGCTTCAGGTATGGCTGCAGGCTCAATCCCCATCTGCGCCGCCTGTCAGAAAGAGGCATGAACCCGGATCAGGAGGCCTTGCGCTGATCGAGGCAATTGGCGATCCACAGCTTGATCAATGCCTGCCGCGTCACACCCAAACGCCTCGATTCACGATCCAGTTCGCGAATCATCCATTCGGGAAAGTCCACATTGACCCGCCGGGTCTCACGATTGACGCGACGAGCCTTGTCGCGCTCCAGCAGCGCCGTCACATCCTCGCCTTCGTCAAAGGCCCGATCGAAATCAGATGCTTTCGTCTTCATACAGAGCCACCTCGTTCTTGCGCGCCCGCCGCACGGAAATCAACCGGATACGGCCATCCCGATAGGTGACGACCGCCGACCAGTGCTTCCCCCTCGATCCGGCCAATGACAAGGAAACGCGGCTCATCCTGCGTCCGGGCCGGAATTTCAATTGCCAACGGGTCATCCCACAGCGCCTGGGCCTGCTCGAAGTCGATGCCGTGTTTCTCCCGATTGCGCCGGCTTTTTCAGGGTCGAATTCAAAGTCCATTTTGCGTTTTTATAGTTTAGAAACCGCACCAATTATCCGGCGGCAACCCCCGACGCCCCCGATTCCGGAGCCATGCCGGGGCCTGCCACGGTTTCAGTCCGAGTTCGGCAGGCGGATGAAGTGCTCGCGGTAGTAGCGCAACTCGTCGATGGAATCACGGATGTCGTCCAGTGCCAGATGGCGGGATTCCTTGCTGAACCCTTTGGCCACCTCCGGCGCCCAGCGCCGGGCCAGTTCCTTCAGTGTGCTGACATCAATGTGCCGGTAGTGGAACCAGGCCTCCAGGCGCGGCATGGAACGGGCGAGAAAGCGCCGGTCCTGGCAGATGCTGTTGCCGCACATCGGGGAGCAGCGCTCCGGCACCCACTGCTGCACGAACTCCAGCGTGCGCCGTTCGGCCTCGGCCTCGTCGATGTCGCTGGCGCGCACGCGCTCGATCAGCCCCGACTGACCGTGCTGACGGGTGTTCCATTCGTCCATGCCGCGCAGCACCTCGTCCGGCTGGTGGATGGCCAGTACGGGTCCCTCGGCCAGGATCTCCAGGTTTTGGTCGGTAATGATGGTGGCGATCTCGATGATGCGGTCGTGGTCCGGGTCCAGCCCGGTCATCTCGAGGTCGATCCAGATGAGATTGTCCTTGCTCTGCATGCAGGTTTTCCAGAAGCGAACCAAACGGCGGGACAAGGAGCCCGCACCGGCGTACACTCTGGCACAGCCCCCATGCCCGTTCAAGCCGAAACCAGCTGCGGGAGTCGCCCATGAATCCGGAGATCGTCGTCGCCCTGGTGCCTTCGGCCGTGGCCGTGCAGGGGTGGCTGATCCGGCGCCAGGCTCGCTACCTCAAGCGCCACAACGACGCACCCCCGCCGGAATACCGGGTCGTGATCGACCGCGAGCAGCACCAGCGCGCCGTCGCCTATGCCCTCGACCGGCTCCGGCTGCAGGGCCTGGGGCTGGTGATCGAGGCCGTGCTGACGCTGCTGTGGCTGGCGGCCGGTGCACTGGGCCAGCTCGATCAGTGGCTCCATGCCTGGCTCGAGAATCCCTGGCTGCATGCCCTGGCACTGTTCGGCACCGTGTACGGCATCAACGCCCTCGTCACCCTGCCACTGAGCTGGTATCGCCAGTTCGTGGTCGAGCAGCGCCATGGATTCAATCGCATGGATCTCCATACCTTCGTCACCGACCGGCTGAAGATGCTGGTGCTGGCCATTCTGCTCGGTGCGCCACTGCTGCTGGGCCTGCTGTGGATCATGCAGAACCTGCCGCACTGGTGGCTCTGGGGCGGGCTGGCACTGGCCGCGGTTTCGCTCCTTCTGGGCTGGCTCTGGCCGACCCTCATCGCACCCCTGTTCAACCGCTTCACGCCCCTGCCCGAAGGGCCGCTGCGCCGGCGCATCGAGGAACTTCTGGCGCGGGACGGCTTCCGTCTGCAGGGCATCTTCGTGATGGACGGCTCGCGTCGTTCGGGCCATGGCAATGCGTACTTCACCGGCTTCGGCCGCAGCAAGCGCATTGTCTTCTACGACACGCTGCTGGAACAGCTCGACGAGGAGCAGATCCTGGCCGTGCTGGCCCACGAGCTCGGCCACTACCGGCATCACCATGTGCTGCAGGGATTGCTGCTCTCCACCCTGCTCGGCATCCTGCTGCTTGCCCTGGCCGCTTGGCTGATGCAGTGGCCGGCCTTCCTGCACCTCGGCGGCGTGCGCCAGCCCTCGGCAGCCAGTGCCCTGCTCGCCTTCCTGCTGCTGCCCTGGATCACGGTCTGGATCGAGCCCCTGCTCAATGCCTGGTCACGCCGGCACGAATACCAGGCCGATGCCCATGCCGCCCGCCTGACCCGTCCCGAGTGGCTGATCCAGGGGCTGCTGCGACTGTACCGGGACAATGCCGCGCCGGTGGTCACCGACCCGTTGTACTCGCTCTTTCACGACAGCCATCCGCCTGCTAGTCTTCGCATACAACACCTCAAAAGGCTGCAACACGGAGCAAGCACATGAACCCCATCAGGCACATTCCCTTTCTCCTTGCCCTGCTGGCGCTGGCGACCTCGACCCAGGTCCTGGCCGACGCCAAGCGCGGCAAGGTACTGCACGACCAGCACTGCATCGGCTGCCACGCCAACATGACCGGCGGCAAGCCCGAGCTGCTCTACACCCGCCACGACCGCCGGGTGAAGGATCTGGCCGGCCTGCACCGCCAGGTGCGCCGCTGCGAGCAGAACCTCGAGCTCAAGTGGTTCGACGAGGACCTGAACAGCGTCGTCGAATACCTCAACAGCAGCTACTACCACTTCTGACCATGGAACTGCTGGAACAGCACTGCCATCACCGTGGCCCCGAGGAACGGCTCGACGAGACCGAGGCCCGAGACCTGCTGGCACGGCTCGACACGCACTGGTCCGTGGTCGAGGGTGGCGCGGCCATCGAGGCGCATGTGGAACTGGCCGATTTCCGTGAACTCATGCTGTTCCTTCAGGCCCTGGCCTGGATCTCGCATACCGAGGACCACCACCCCGAGGTGCGCTTCGTCTATCGCGACTGCCACATCCGCTACAGCACCCACAGCGCCGGCGGGCTGACCCTGAACGACTTCATCTGCGCCGCGCGCGTGGACGCCCTGCTGCGCCAGTACCGCGAAACCCGTCCCGCCCCTGCCCAATGAGCCGCCGCGGGCGCATCATCACCCGCTTCGGCGCCGAGATGCTGGTCGAGGACGAACACGACCACGATCTGCACCGCTGCACCGGCCGGCGTCGCGCAGCCGAGGCCGTGTGCGGCGACTTCGTGCACTGGGAACCCACCGCGCACGGCAACGGCGTGGTGCTGAAGATCCTGCCACGCCGCAATCTGCTCACGCGGCCGACGCCGCATGGCGGCGAGAAACGCATCGCCGCCAACATCGACCTCGCCACGGTGGTCATCGCCCATGGCATGAAAACCAACTGGGACATGCTCGACCACTATCTCGTGGCCGTACACAACCTGCCTGCCGAGGCCCTGATCCTGTGCAACAAGGCCGATCTGGCCGCAAGCGACGCGCCGGACTTCGCGGCCACGCTGGAGGAATACCGCCACATTGGCTACCGTGTACTGGAATGCTCGGTGACCACCGGTCAGGGCATGGACGGCGTCACCCAGTCCTTTGGACAGGGCACCGCCATCCTGCTCGGCCAGTCCGGCGTCGGCAAGTCCTCGCTGGTCAAGTACCTGCTGCCCGATCTTGACATCCGCATCGGCGACCTCTCCGCCCACAGCGGAGAGGGCCAACACACCACCAGTGTCGCTACCCTCTACCACCTGCCGACCGGCGGTGACCTCATCGACTCCCCCGGGGTGCGCGACTTCCGACCCGGTCACCTCGATCGCGCCGCACTGGAACATGGCTTTCCCGAGTTCGCCCCCTACCTGGGCCAGTGCCGCTTCAACGACTGCACGCACCGCAGCGAGCCCGGCTGCGCCATCCGCGAGGCCGTGCGTCATGGCGACATCCTGGAACGGCGCTATCGGAGTTACCTGCGGCTGCTGGAGGCCTCCACCGCTCTTTGACGCCTGGTGGCATGAAACAGGCCGAGACACCGCCCAACCAGATTTGGCCTGCCATCCCTTGCTTGCTGTTATCGGATCACCTCGATTTCGACACCGACGGAGATTCGGGACCATGCCCGGTCCGCTGTCATGGCCGGCAGCGCCTTGCACGCGGCCAGTGCAAGGCAAGCGCGGTCGGCAAGGGAAAGCCCCTCGGCACGGGTCTGGACGGACAAGTGCGCCGCGATCTCGGCCTGCTGGGGCGTAAAGGGCTCGAAGCGTACACCAACAGCAGAAAACTCCTGTTGCATACCCTCCACCATCACGCCCCGTTGTAGTGACTTCTGCACGACCTCGGTCCAGTTGACGGCCGACACGAGTGCCCCGTCCAATACCTGCGCCACCCGCTCGCCACCGGGCTCCTCGTGCAGATAGGCCAGTAAAGCCGATGCATCCAGCACCACACTCATGATCAGTCCGTCTCCCGCGCCACCTCGGCCCGCCGTTCGGCAATCAGCTCATCCGCAAGGTTCACCTCACGGGGAATGTGCCTGAATCGCTCCCGCAACCGGCGCTCTACCGCCTCGCGTCGTTCCAGTACCAGACTTTCTCCCACTTTGCGCGCGACCAGCCGATCGCCAGGCTTGAGCTTGAGCGCCTTGCGCAGCGCGGCGGGGATCACAACCCGGCCCTGAGCACCTATCTGAATCTCATTTTCCATTGATGCCACACCAATTATCTTATGCCATATTTTAGACAATGTGGCACACCACCCAATCAATGTCCACTTGCTCGTGCGCCTGGAAGGATGAATTGGACACCTCCCTGTGCAACACCCCTTCGGCAGGCATGGCGTGCGTCTTGATTGTTCCGGCCAAAATTGTCGAACCGAGGGGTTCTCACCAAGGCCTCCCCCTCCAATCCAAACAACAGGGGCCTGCAAATGCAGGCCCCTTCGTTTGCATGGCGGAGGGAGAGGGATGGATGGCGCACATCCCTGTGCGCCACCCCTTCGGGGCGCACTGCGTGCGTCCAATTTTGTTCCGGCCAAAATTGTCGAACCGAGGGGTTCTCACCAAGGCCTCCCCCTCCAATCCAAACAACAGGGGCCTGCATTCGCAGGCCCCTGTTGTTTGGATGGCGGAGGGAGAGGGATTGCTCGCTTCGCTCGCGCGACTCGGCTGCTCCGCAGCCTCGTGGTCGAACCTGGATTGTCCAATTCCGGGGGTTCGAATCCGACCTGCGCTGAACCATGCAAAAGGGGCCACGACGGGCCCCTTTTGCATGATTGGCGGAGGGAGAGGGATTCGAACCCCCGGAGGCTTGCGCCTCAACGGTTTTCAAGACCGCCGCTTTCGACCACTCAGCCATCCCTCCGATGGCGGAAAGCGCGCTAATATACCGGAAAACCCGGTTTCGGGCCAGCCTTGAAAAACCTTTCTCATACAATGAGTTGGGTATTCACAAAGAGGGGTTGCGCCGGGGAACGAAAGTGCGGATGATGTGTCCAACCCGGTAACTCAAGAATCAGATCAAGCTCAACTCACAACTTCCAAGGAGAAAGCACATGAATCGCGACCTGAATCGTCAACAGGCCGAGACCTTGGCCATGGAGGCCCGCGCCGGCACGATGCCCGGCATCGAGGTGAACCGTGTCCTGCGCAACACCTACTTGCTGTTGTCCATGACCCTGCTGTTCTCGGGCTTTACCGCCTGGCTGGCGGCCAGCCTGAACATGCCCTACCCCGGCATGCTCATTACCCTGGTCGGCTACTTTGGCCTGCTGTTTCTGACCGCGAAGTTCCGCAACAGCGCGCTGGGGCTGGTATTCGTGTTCGCGCTCACCGGCTTCATGGGGGCCACCCTGGGCCCGATCATCAACAGCTATGTCCAGGCCTTCTCCAACGGCGATCAGCTGGTGATGATGGCCATGGGCGGCACCGGGGTCATCTTCCTGACGCTTTCCGGCGTGGCCCTGGTGACGCGCAAGGACTTCAGCTTCATGGGCAGCTTCCTGCTGGTGGGCGTGCTGGTCGCCTTCCTGGCCGGCATCGGCGCGGCCATCTTCGACCTGCAGGGGCTGTCGCTGGCGGTGTCCAGCATGTTCATCCTGCTGATGGCCGGCATGATCCTGTACGAGACCAGCAACATCATCCACGGCGGCGAGACCAACTACATCATGGCCACCGTGAGCCTGTATGTATCGATCTTCAACCTGTTCGTCAGCTTGCTGCAGCTGCTCGGCGTGTTCGCCGGCGAGGACTGAGCCGCAGCGCCTGACCGAGCATCAACCTGATACGAGGCCCCGCAACCGGGGCCTCTTTGCATGACGCCGATGCCGATACCAAAAGCCGTTTTCCTCGATGCCGGCACGCTGGATGGTGGCGACCTGGACTGGCAGCCGCTGAAGGATGCCCTGCCCGACCTGGTCTGCCATGACCACACCTCGCCCGAGGCAAGGATCGAACGCCTGCGAGACCAGGACATCGTCATCACCAACAAGGTGCCGCTCGACCGCAATACCCTGCAGGCGGCGGAACGACTGAGACTGATCTGTGTCGCGGCGACCGGTACCGACCACATCGACATCGGGGCCGCGCCTGAACGCGGCATCACGGTGTGCAATGTGCGCGACTACGCCACCCCATCCGTGGTCCAGCACACGCTGGCCCTGATCCTGGCGCTGCGCGCACGGCTGATGGACTGGCGCGAGGCCGTCCATGGTGGGCGCTGGAGCGCGTCGCCTCATTTCAGCCTCTTGCGGCCCGGCATCGAGGAACTGGCGGGGCAGGCCCTCGGTATCGTGGGCTACGGCACCCTGGGCCAGGCCGTGGCCCGCGCCGCAGAGGCGGCCCTGGGCATGCGCATTCTGATCTCCGAGCGCCCCGGCAGGGAACGGACACGCCCCGGTCGCCTCCCCTTCGAGACGGTGCTGGCCGAGGCCGACGTGCTCAGCCTGCACCTGCCGCTTGCGCCGGATACACGGCATCTCATGAACGCGGACACCCTGGCGCAGATGAAGCCCGGTGCCCTGCTCGTCAATACCGCGCGCGGCGGACTGGTCGAGCCCCTGGCCCTGCTGCAGGCCCTGGATCAGGGGCATCTGGGCGGCGCCGCGTTGGACGTGCTGGAGCCGGAACCGCCCCCGCACGATCACCCTCTGCTGCGCCATCCGCGGCCCAACCTCATCATCACCCCGCATGTGGCCTGGGCCAGCCGCGCGGCACGCCAGCGGCTGCTCGAACAACTGGCCCGGATCGTGCGCGCCTGGCAGGCCGGAGCCCCCATCAACGAGGTCATCCCATGAACCCCGAAGCCGAAGCCCGGATCACAGAACTGGAAATTCGCATCGCCCATCTCGAGGATGCGCTGGATCAGGTCACCCGCAGCCTGCTGGAACAGGAACGCGGCCAGCAGGAAATGACTCTGCAGATCGAAATGCTGCGCGAACAGTTGCGCAGCCAGGCCACGGCCGCCTCGTCCGCCATCCCCGAGGACGAGCGACCGCCGCATTACTGAGCGCCCCGCACTTGCATTTCCCCTGCGGCCGCATATCCTGAACAGGTGCTTTTTGCCACAGACAGGGAGAATGGAGATGAAGCAACGATTCCTGGCCACGGGCCTGGTGACCATGGCGCTCGCCATGCCGGCACATGCGGATGTCGTGGGTGTCGATTTCGGGGTGGCCGGCTGGCAGCAGAATGTCAGCGGCAACGGTACCTACGATACGGGATCGGGCGCCACCAACATCGATGTCAAAGACGACCTGCACCTGAAGGACAAGCAGAACGGTTTTTTCTGGGTGTCGATCGAACATCCGGTACCCATCCTGCCCAATGTGCGGCTCTATGGCAGCAAGTTCAGCACCGATGGACAAGGGCAAATCAACCAGACCATCCAGTTCGGCGGCGCCACCTTCCCTGTTTCCAGCACGGTTGCCAGCAAGTTTGATGTGCAGCAGTCGGGTGGCGTGCTCTATTACGAACTGCTGGACAACGTGGTGTCTCTCGACCTGGGCGTCGATGTGCGCAACCTGAAGGGCAGCATGGAGATGACGGGCAGCGGCCAGAACGAAAAGGCCGATTTCGATGTATGGGCCCCGCTGCTCTATGCCCGTGCCGAAGCGAGCCTGCCCGCCAGCTTCCGTATTGGAGCAGATGGCAGTTATCTCGGCTACAGCGGCAACTACCTGCGCGACATTCGTGCCTGGGTGGCCTGGCAGTCGCCCTGGGTGGTCGGGCTCGAGGGCGGCTTCCGCGAGACGGGCGCCAAGCTCAACGATGTCTCCAACATCACCGCCGACTTCAAGTTCGGCGGCCCCTACATCGCGGTCTTTGTCGATTTCTGAGCCCCGGACGCTGCCGCTGGTCGTGGCGGCAGCGTCCGATGCCCCTGAGGCCGCCGAACACGCCGACCGGCTTGCGGCGCGTCTGGGTTGTCCACGCATCGAAGCCAATGCCGTGCCTGAGGAGGCATGGTGTCTGCAAACGGGTGACCGCCTGACCCTGTTTCCACCCGCGGCCTCGAAGCTCCCATCCCTGCAACCGGACTTTCTGCGCGGCCCCATGGGACACCGCCTGCGTCGGGGACGCCATGCGGCGCCGATGCTGGCACGGGCCTGTGCCGTGAACGCCGGGGCGCCTCCTTCCGTCCTCGATCTGACGGCGGGTCTTGGCCGCGATGGCATGCTGCTGGCGGCGATCGGCTGCCGCGTCACGCTGGTGGAACGGCACCCGCTGGTGGCCCTGCTGCTGGAGGATGCGCTGGCCCGGGCTGCGCGCGAACTCGACTGGGTACCGCAGCGGGTCCGGCTGATCCCCGCCGATGCGCTCGACTGCGAACTGCAGCCCGCCGAGGTCGTCTATCTGGATCCGATGTTTCCTCCGCGCGGCAAGCAGGCGCTCGTCAAGAAGGAGATGCAGCTGTTCCATCGGCTGGTGGGGCACGACGAGGATGCCGACGCCCTGTTCGAACGCGGCAGGCAACTGGCCCTGAAACGGCTGGTGGTCAAGCGCCCACGCAAGGCGCCGCCCCTGGCCGGCATGCGCCCCAGCGGCCGCATCGAGGGCAAGACCACGCGCTACGACCTGTATCCCGCTACCTGAGCAGAACGAGCTGCTGCGGCGTCTGCCAGCGGTACTCCGGCACCACCAGATTGCCGGTGGCCGCGGTGCCCTTGATGGCCCGGCCGGCCAGATCGTATTGCGCCCCGTTGCACTCGGCGATCAGGCGACCCGCTCCATCCGGCCCCGGGGCGCGGTACCGCAAGGTACATTCGGGATGACCCGGAAAGGAAGGCGCCATGACCACCAGATACTCGGGACGGGCCGAGCGCAAGGGGTTGGCAGCCCACTCCGGCTGCAGGCTGTGCTCAGAATAGGGGTCCAGCAGTCCCTCGCTGTGTTCGCGCAGGTGCCGGATGGTCTGTGGCGTGCGATGCAGGATCAGGTAACCGCGGCCATCCCAGCGCACGCGCAGCTCGCCGCCGGGCTGGAGATGGCCGACCTCCACGACCACATGATCGCGCGTCTCGACCTGTTGCAGCCGCAGGTAGTCCTCCAGAAAGCCGTAGAAGACGAAGGTGAGCGCCAGCAGCACCATGATCTTCATCAGCGAACGGTAGAGCAGTTTCCTGTCCATTGGAGATTCCTCATAATGGGCGCTTCGCCCCGTACGGAACACCATGATGCGTGAAGACACCTATCCCGGCCTGGAGGCCGACGACTTTGGCGGCATGACGCCGATCGGCAACACCATCCGCGATGCCTGGGCCTTCGGCCTGCTGCCGGAGGGCCAGACCTGCAGCGGCTGGACCCTTCGCGCCCTGCAGCGCGTGCACGAGCAGGTGGTAGCCGTGTGGGAAGACTGCGAATACGACACCGCACGCCTGCCGACCGAGTGGCGAGCCGCCCACGAGCGCATCCACAAGGCGGCCATCGCCCGCGCGCTGGAACTCGGCTGGAAGCCCGAGGAACGCGAGCTGCCGCCCGTGCCAAAACCGGGCGGCCGCGACTGAGCCCTCAGTCGCGGAAGTTCTGGAACTGCAGCGGCAGCCCGAGTTCGGCCCCCTTGAGGAGCGCAATAACGGACTGCAGGTCGTCGCGCTTCTTGCCCTGAACGCGGATCTTGTCGCCCTGCACCTGGGCCTGGACCTTGAGCTTGCTGTCCTTGATGAGCTTGATCATCTTCTTGGCGGTGGGCTGGTCCAGCCCCTCGCGGATGGTGATGATCTGGTACACGGTCTTGCCGGAGGGCGTCACCTCGCCGGCTTCGACGCAACCCACGTCGATGCCCCGCTTGGCCAGCTTCTGCAGCAGGATGTCCATCACCTGGCCGGCATGGAACTCGGAATCGGCGGTGAGCCTGAGGGTGTTGTCGTCCTGCTTCTCTACCCTGGCGCTGGTGGTCTTAAGATCGTAGCGCTGGGAGATCTCGCGGTTGGTCTGGTCGATGGCATTGGTCAGCTCGTGATGATCGACCTCGGATACCACATCGAACGATGGCATGGATGCTGTCCTCGACAATCGTGATGACGGAAGCGGTTTTTGCCTACAATATCAGGAAACGCGATGGAGACAAGCACCATGAACTGGCTCCTTGCAGGCGCCCTGCTCGGCGCCCTGGCGGTAATCACCGGCGCCTTCGGCGCCCACGGGCTGGAGGGCCGGCTGGACGCGCACCATCTCGACCTCTGGCACAAGGCGGTGGACTACCATGCCCTGCATGCCCTGGCCCTGGTGGCCGTCGGCCTGCTGCAGCGCAACGGCTCCACGCCCGCGCTCGCCGGCTGGCTGCTGCTCGCCGGCATCCTGCTGTTCTCCGGCAGCCTCTACCTGCTGGCGCTGACCGGCCTGCGCTGGCTGGGCGTGATCACCCCGTTCGGCGGCCTGTCGTTCATCCTGGGCTGGCTGGCCCTGGCCGTGTGGAGCCTGCGCAATTCCCCGCAAGCCGCCCGTTGAAAGCAAGGCAGGGCACTGGCAGGATGCAGCACGACGCAATCAACGGATCCCAGCCATGAACCAGCCTTCCTTCCCCGTACTGGCCGAACAGACGCTCGAGGACATCCAGCAGCGGCTCGAAGCACTCGATGCCCTGGAGGACGCCGATCTCGATCTCATCGACGGCGTGCTGACCATCGAGTTCGACGACGGGCGCACGCTGGTGCTCAACCGCCAGGAGGCGCAGCAGCAGATCTGGCTGGTGTCGCCGGAAGGCCCTGCCCATTTCTCGCGCGCGGACGCGCGCTGGGTGGACGACCGCACGGGCGAGGACCTGATGCAGGTACTCTCGCGCGTGCTCGGTCGGATCACGGGCCGCCCCGTCGCGCTCGACTGAGCGCGCCGCCCGCTGCCAGACCCCTTCAGGGTTTGGGAAACAGGCGCTCGTCGAGCCAGGCGATCACCGTTTCCGCACCATGGGCGCGGATCTGCGCGTCCAGCCACTGCATCGCCGGCCACAGATCCTCGCGCAGCGCGGCGATGCGGCGCAGGATGGCCAGCGACAGCGGCCGGAACAGGCGAAAGAAGAGATAGCTCGCGGTAGCGATGCCCAGCGCCAGGGGGATGTGGCCACGGTACAGGTACCAGGCCGCCAGCCCGTAGCCGCAGAAGCTCGCAAAGGCCAGCCAGGTCGTGGTCTTGTGCAGAATGACCAGCAGCTCGCCGAGCTGGTCGCGATGGGCCTCGAACCCTTCGGCATCGATCATGCGCTGTCCCCGCGCTGCAAAATCGGGGATAATACGCGCCCCTTTCCGGCAACCGCAAGCCATCAGGAACGCCCATGACCGACAGCTTCAATACCCGCGCGACCCTCGAGGTCGATGGCCGTGAATACACCATCCGCGATCTCTCCGCCCTGCCGCAAGCGGCGCGACTGCCCTACTCCCTGAAGATCCTGCTCGAGAACCTGCTGCGCTTCGAGGACGGCGTCACCGTCAGCGCCGACGACATCCAGGCCCTGCTCGACTGGGATCCCGCCGCCACGCCCGAGCGCGAGATCGCCTACCGCCCCGCGCGGGTGCTGATGCAGGACTTCACCGGCGTGCCGGCAGTGGTGGATCTGGCGGCCATGCGCGACGCCATGCAGGCGCTGGGCGGCGATCCGGCGCGCATCAACCCGCTGCAGCCGGCAGAGCTGGTCATCGACCACTCGGTACAGGTGGACCGGTTCGGCAGCCCCGAGGCCTTTGCCTTCAACGAAGCCCTGGAATACCAGCGCAACCGCGAGCGCTACGCCTTCCTCAAGTGGGGACAGAAGGCCTTCGACAACTTCAAGGTGGTTCCGCCGGAGACCGGCATCGTGCATCAGGTGAACCTGGAGTACCTGGCCCGCGTCACCTTCAGCCAGGAACGCGACGGCGTGCTGGAGGCCTTCCCCGACACCCTGGTGGGCACCGACTCCCACACCACCATGATCAACGGCCTGGGCGTGCTGGGCTGGGGCGTGGGTGGCATCGAGGCCGAGGCCTCCATGCTGGGCCAGCCCATCTCCATGCTGATCCCGCAGGTGGTCGGCTTCCGCCTGCACGGCGAGCTGCGCGAGGGCACCACTGCCACCGACCTAGTACTGACCATCGTCGAGATGTTGCGCCGCCACGGCGTGGTGGGCAAGTTCGTCGAATTCTTCGGCGACGGACTGGATCACCTGACCCTGGCCGACCGCGCCACCATCGCCAACATGGCGCCGGAATACGGCGCCACCTGCGGCATCTTCCCCATCGATGAGGAGACCCTGCGCTACCTGGAGCTGACCGGGCGCGACGCACACCAGATCGCGCTGACCCGCGCCTATGCCGAGCGCCAGGGCATGTTCCGCCGTCTCGGAGACAGTGCTGCCGAATACAGCAGCCTGCTGGAACTCGATCTGGGCAGCGTCGAGCCCAGCCTGGCCGGCCCCAGGCGACCGCAGGACCGCGTCGCCCTGAGCGCCGCCAGGTCGAGCTTCCTCGATGCGCTGGCGAAGATGAAGCAGGAGCAGAACCTCGAATCGGCCGAGGCCACCCCGGCCGAGCTGGACGGCGAATCCTTCGACATCCGCGACGGCTCGGTGGTCATCGCCGCCATCACCTCCTGCACCAACACCTCCAACCCGGCGGTGATGCTGGGTGCCGGCCTGGTGGCGCGCAAGGCCCGCGAAAAGGGCCTGCGGGTCAAGCCCTGGGTCAAGACCTCGCTGGCACCGGGCTCGCGCGTGGTGAGCGAATACCTGCAGGCGGCCGGGCTCACCGAGGACCTCGAGGCCCTCGGCTTCTCCGTGGTGGGCTACGGCTGCACCACCTGCATCGGCAACTCCGGCCCCCTGCCGGAGCCGGTGAGCCAGGCCATCCAGGCCGGCAACCACAGTGTCTGCTCGGTGCTCTCGGGCAACCGCAACTTCGAGGGTCGCGTGCATCCCGAGGTGCGCATGAACTACCTCGCCTCGCCGCCGCTGGTGGTCGCCTACGCCATCGCCGGCCGCATGGACATCGACCTGTTCAACGAGCCGCTGGGCGAGGACCGTGACGGCAACCCGGTGTATCTGAAGGACATCTGGCCCAGCCAGGCCGAGATCGCCGCCTGCGAGTCGGCCAGCGTCTCGGCCGAGCAGTTCCGGCGCTGCTACCGCAGCGTG
This sequence comes from Gammaproteobacteria bacterium, assembly GCA_026995955.1. Classification (GTDB taxonomy): domain Bacteria; phylum Pseudomonadota; class Gammaproteobacteria; order J044; family J044; genus J044. Next base: position 4,783 of record JALWNJ010000166.1, on the reverse strand, counting down.
TTCGAGGGCAACGAGCGCTGGCAGAAGCTGGCCTCGCCCGAGGGCGCGCTGTTCGCGTGGGATCCGGACTCCACCTACATCAAGAATCCGCCCTACTTCGAGGGCATGCGCCTGCAACCGGACCCGGTGATCGACATTACCGGGGCCCGGGTGCTGGCCCTGCTGGGCGATTCGGTGACCACCGACCACATCTCGCCGGCCGGGGCCATCAAGCCCGACTCGCCGGCCGGGCGCTATCTCATCGAGCACGGGGTCAAGCCGGAGGACTTCAACTCGCTGGGCGCGCGGCGCGGCAACCACGAGGTGATGATGCGCGGCACCTTCGCCAACATCCGCCTGCGCAACCGGCTGGCGCCCGGCACCGAGGGCGGGGTCACCGTGCACCTGCCCGACGGCGAGCAGATGAGCATCTTCGATGCCGCCATGAAGTACCGCGAGGAAGGCGTGCCCTGCATCGTCATCGCCGGCAAGGAATACGGCTCCGGCTCCTCCCGCGACTGGGCGGCCAAGGGGCCGAAGCTGCTGGGGGTGCGCGCAGTGATCGCCGAGAGCTACGAGCGCATCCACCGCTCCAACCTGGTAGGCATGGGCATCCTGCCGCTCGAGTTCCTGCCCGGCGAGAACGCCGAGACGCTTGGCCTCAGCGGGCGCGAGCAGTACGACATCATCGGCCTCGGCGACGGGTCGGCAAAGGAGGTCACGGTGATCGCCACCGACGAGGACGGCGGCAGCCGTCGCTTCCAGGCCCGGGTGCGCATCGACACGCCGCAGGAGGTGGAGTACTACCGCCATGGCGGCATCCTGCCCTATGTGCTGCGGCAGCTCGCCACCGCCTGAGGCAGCAAAGAAGATCGACAGGGGTAACTGCAGGGGCGCCATCTGGCGCCCCTTTTCCGTTCACGCGTGCTGATGCCCCTCGCCGTCGGCACGAGAGGCTGTGCCGGGATTGACCAGGTGTTCGATGCGGAAGGCCGACGACACCACCCAGTGGCGCAGGACATCGGCGGCCATCGGCCGCGCCAGGTAAAAGCCCTGCACGCAGTCGCAGCCCAGGATCTTGAGCACTTCCAGGGCATCCTGGCTCTCCACGCCCTCGGCCACCACGCGCCGGCCCATGTTGTGGGCCAGGTCGATGGTGGAACGCACGATGACGGCGTCGTTGTCGTCGCGTGTCATTTCCATGACGAAGGACTTGTCGATCTTGATCTCGTCCACCGGCAGGCGCTTGAGGTAGGAGAGCGAGGAATAGCCGGTGCCGAAGTCGTCGATGGAGAACACATAGCCCTCGCCGTGCATGCGGGTCAGGATCTCCATGGCGCGCTGCGGGTCCTCCATGACGGCGCTCTCGGTGATCTCGAACTTGACCTGTTCCGGCCGCACGCCGTGGGCCGCGCGCTGCTCGGTGACAAAACGGTAGAAGTCCTGGTTGAGCAGGTTGCCGACCGAGAGGTTGATGCCGAGGCGCAGCTTCAGGCCCTCGCGCTCCCATTCCGCCAGCTGGCGGAACGATTCGCTCAGCACCCAGTAGGTGAGCGCGTTGATCAGGCCAGCCTCTTCGGCCAGGCCGATGAATTCGTCCGGCCCCAGCAACCCGAGCCGGGGATGCGGCCAGCGCACCAGGGCCTCGGCCGAGCACACCGTGCCGCGGTTCATTTCCACCTGCGGCTGGTACTGCAGCACCAGCTCGCCCGCGGCGATGGCCGACTTGAGATCGGCCAGCAGGGTCAGGCGCGTCTTGTCGCGCAGGTCGAAGGCGGGGTCGAAGTGCTTCACCTCGCGGCCCTCGTTCTTGCAGGCCTGGATGGCCAGCTCGGCCCGGCGCAGCAGCTGATCGGCGTCACGGCCATGCTCGGGGCTGGTGGCCACGCCGATGTGGACGCCGAGATCCACCTGCTGGTGCTCGTCCAGCTCGTAGGGGGCGCACAGACTGTCGGCGATGTTCTCCAGCATCAGGCGAATGCGGCGCGGACTGTTGTGCCGCTCGATGAGGACCGCGAACTTGTCGCCGCCGACCCGGCCAATGAGCTGATGGTCGCCCACCGCGCGGCGCAGGCGCCGGCCCACCTCGCGCAGGATGAGGTCGCCATGGTAGTGCCCCAGGGTCTGATTGATCATGCGGAACTGTGACAGGTCCATGACCGCCAGCGCTGCCTGTTCGCGCCCCGCCTCCGGCAGTCGGCCCAGCAGCTCGCCCGCCTTGCGGATGAACCAGCTGCGGTTCCACAGACCGGTGAGTTCGTCGTGCGAGGCGGCATGGAGCTGGAGCGCGGTGACGCGCTGCATCTCGCGGAAGGCGTCTTCCGTCAGATGCACGATGACGCGGACGAAGACGGCGCCGAGCAGGAACAGCAGGGCCGCCAGCAGGTCGGTGGGTTCAATGCTGTCATTGCGGAGGTGCGCCAGAAACGCAAGGAAGCCAATTGCGAAAACGGGGATGAGAAGAACAATCAGAACCCAGGCACGGGCGTGTTCACGGGCCCGTTCATGGAGTCGCCAGGCCGGGCGCAGGCTGCTGGCGAGCAGCAACAGACCGACCACGAGGGTCGGGTAGACCAGAGTTTCCGACAGCATGGTCTTTTCTTTGTTTTCATTTCGTTATCCCTCCCTGGGTCAACCGGGCCGGATCCAGGATCCGTTCCAGTTCCTCCCGATCGAGTCCGGTCGTTTCGGCAGCGACTTCGATGATCGGGCGGCCTTCCGCGTAGGCCTTCTTGGCAATCGCGGCGCCGAGTTCATATCCAATCACAGGATTGAGGGCGGTGACAAGTATCGGATTCATCTCGAGCGCATTCTGGATTCGTTCCAGATTGACCGTGAAGCCGTGAATGGCCTTGTCGGCCAGTACCGCCGAGGCATGCGACAGCAGCTCGATGGACTGGATCAGGTTGTAGGCGATCACCGGCAGCATGACATTGAGCTGGAAGTTTCCGGCCTGGCCGGCGATGCCGATGGTGGCGTCGTTGCCCATCACCTGGGCGGCCACCATGCACACCGCCTCAGGGATCACCGGATTGACCTTGCCCGGCATGATGCTGCTGCCGGGTTGCAGTGCCGGCAGGGCGATCTCGCCGATGCCGGCCAGGGGGCCGGAGTTCATCAGCCGCAGGTCGTTGGCGATCTTCATCAGGCCCACGGCAATGACGCGCAACTGGCCGCTGGCCTCCACCGCGGCATCCTGCGCGCTCAGCGCCTCGAACAGGTCGGGCTTGCGGACAAAGGGGATGCCGGTCATCTGCGCCAGGACCGCGGCCACCCGCTGCCCGAAGTCCTCCGGCGCATTGATGCCGGTACCCACCGCCGTGCCGCCAATGGCCAGTTCGCGCAGCCGCGGCAGGGTCGATTCGATGCGCTGACGACCATAGGCGATCTGGCTGGCCCAGCCGCCCAGTTCCTGCGACAGGCGGATGGGCATAGCATCCATCAGGTGGGTGCGCCCGGTGGTGACCACCCCGTCCAGCTCGGCGGCACGCTGGCGAATGATGCGCTCGAGATGATCCAGCGCCGGGATCAGGTCCTGCTCGATGCGCAGGCAGGCGCTGACATGGATGACGGTGGGGATGACATCGTTGGAGCTCTGGCTGCGATTGACCTGATCGTTGGGATGCACCGGCCCGCCGAGGCGCTCGCTGGCGAGCCGCGCGATCACCTCGTTGGCGTTCATGTTGCTGCTGGTACCGGAACCGGTCTGGAACACATCGACCGGGAACTGGTCGTCGTGTTCGCCGCGGGCCACGGCCTCGGCGGCCTCGACGATGGCCTCGGCCACCGCCGCGTCGAGCAGTCCCAGCTCCGCATTGACCCGGGCGCAGGCCGCCTTGACCAGGCCCAGGGCCTGAATGAAGGCGCGCGGCATGCGCAGGCCGCTGATGGGAAAGTTCTCCACCGCGCGCTGGGTCTGCGCGCCCCACAGGGCATGGGCGGGCACCCGCAGTTCGCCCATGCTGTCGTGCTCGATCCGGTAGTCGTCGCTGTCGCTCATGTTCGCTCCCCGTAGGCCACACGCGCTGTAGTATAATCCGGCACCCCCGAATCCCCGTGCCGGAGTCCCCGAATGGATCTGACGACGCTCACCGCCATCTCCCCCATCGACGGCCGCTATGGTAGCAAAACCCGCGACCTGCGCCCGATCTTCAGCGAATACGGGCTGATCCGCCACCGCGTGCTGGTGGAGGTGCGCTGGCTGCAGGCGCTGGCCGCCGAGCCGACCATCACCGAGGTGCCTCGGCTCAGTGACGCGGCCAACGCCTTTCTCGACCGCATCGTGGACGATTTTTCCCTGGACGACGCGCAGCGGGTGAAGGAGATCGAGGCCACCACCAACCACGATGTCAAGGCGGTGGAATACTTTCTCAAGGAGCGGGTGGCGGAGCAGGCCGAGCTGGCCGCGGTGAGCGAGTTCTTCCACTTTGCCTGCACCTCAGAGGACATCAACAACCTGGCCTACGGGCTGATGCTCAAGGCCGGCCGCAACGAGGTGCTGTTGCCGGTGATGGATCGGGTCGTCGGGCAGCTCACCGAGATGGCCCACGCGTATGCCGACATCCCCATGCTGTCGCGCACCCACGGCCAGCCGGCCTCCCCCACCACCGTCGGCAAGGAGCTGGCCAATTTCGTCTACCGCCTGCGTCGCCAGCGCAACCAGGTCGCGGCCGTGGGCCTGCTCGGCAAGATCAACGGCGCGGTGGGCAACTACAACGCGCACCTGGCGGCCTACCCCGATTTCGACTGGCCCGGTTTCGCGGTGCGCTTCGTCGAATCCCTGGGACTGGAATGGAACCCCTAC
>JALWNJ010000165.1 GCA_026995955.1 Gammaproteobacteria bacterium | reverse complement strand
GATCTGCAGGTGGACGATGTCGCGGCCCGCCGCCTCCAGCGCCCGCGCCCGGGCCAGCAGGTCCATGACGCGGAAGGGCTCGATGTGCCGCATGCGCGGCGCCAGTCTCGGCTTGTCGTTCATGCCGCGCATGGTAGCATGTCGGCATGACCCGCCTGTTGCGACTGCTGCCCCTGTTTCTGCTGTTCGCCGCCGTTCAGGCGCATGCCCTGCCCAGGAGCGAACCGGTGCCGGGTGGCGTGGTGGTGCTGGAATCGGACACCCCGGTGGAGCGGGCCTGGCTCGGCAAGCGACGACTCGCCGTGCTACCCTCAGATCGGGGCAGCATCGTGGTGGCCGGCATCCCCCTCTCCAGCGCTGCCGGGCCCGTGCGCATCCGCCTGCGATTCTCGGATGGCCGCGAGCAGGAACGCACGGTGCGCATCCGCCCCCACGACTATCCGGTGCAGCGGCTGGTCATCAAAGACAAGCGCAAGGTCGAACCGCTGGCCGAGGACCTGAAACGCATCCGCGCCGAACAGAAGAAGAAACACGCCGCACTCGCCACCTGGAGCGGGCACATTCCGGATCTGTCCTTCCGCTGGCCGGTCGAGGGCATCGTCAGCAGCCGTTTCGGCCTGCGCCGCTACCTCAACGGGAAACCCCGGCGACCCCACGGCGGCCTGGACATCGCCGCCCCCGAGGGCACCCCGGTCCACGCCCCGGCGGACGGCACCGTGCTGCTGGCCGACGATTTCTTCTTCTCCGGCAATGTCGTCTACCTCGACCATGGCGAGGGGGTCATCAGCTACTATGCCCATCTGAGCGAGAAGTCGGTGCGACCCGGCGAGAAGGTGCGGGCCGGACAGGTGATCGGCAAGGTGGGCAAGACGGGGCGCGTCACCGGTCCGCACCTGCACTGGGGTGTCTATCTCAACGGCACTGCCGTCAACCCGGAACTGTTCCTGGATTCTCCGAACCCGCCCTGAAGCGGCTATACTCCATAAAAGACCGGAGAAAGGGGAAGGAAATGGAGGTCCGCATTCTGGGTACGGTCGGCAATGCGTCTGCCTTCGACAAGGCCTTGGTCCGCAGATTGCTCGCCTCGGCACCGGTCACTCTCAGCCATGGGCAGGCCTTCACCGGTCGACCCGATACCATCGTGCATGCCGACGCCAGGCATGTGCTCAAGCTGCACCCGGCCGACCAGGAACCCGCCGCGCGGGAACGCCTCCGGTGCGAGCGGCGACTGGGCGTCCATCACCCGCGGAAGACCTGGTTCCTCGTCGAAGAGGCGGGCGAGCCCTGCTGGCAGGGGAACATCACGCCCAGGCTCATGCCGCTGCACCAGCAGGCCGACCCCGACCGACTGGCGCCGTTGCTGGAGGCCGCCCTGTGCATGACCCTCGAAGTGCTGGCGCAGCACGGGCTGCAACTCGACTTTGCCCCGTCGAACTTTGCAACGGACGACCAGGATCGGCTCTACTACCTGGATGACGACCTGTATCCCGAGGACGAGGAACTGCTGTCGCTGTCGAGCGCGCTGGGCAACCTGCTGCGCCAGCGCGCACTCAAGCCCTCCGGTTTTCGCACTCTGGGCCGCTGTCTGTCCCGGTTCGGCACTCGGCAAGACGGCCCCGCCTCCGACATCCTGCAGCTTCGCTTCCGGGGCCTGTTCCTGCCGCGCGAGGATCAGCAGGCGGCCCGCAGCGCCCTGCTCGAAGGGCTATCGGACGGGCCCGGGACGGAACATGAGCGACCCGAGGAACGAAAGAAGCCGTCCAGCGCACCTGCCGCGCTTACTGGCGCTGCGCCAAAGCGCCTGCTGATCTCGGACATCCATGCCAACCTGCCGGCGCTCGAAGCCATTCTCGATGCCTGCGACCGCATCCGGCCCGATGAGGTGCTGGTCATGGGCGACATCGTGGGCTACGGCCCCCATCCGGCAGAGTGCGTCGCCCTGCTGGCCGAGCACGACTGGCGGATTCTGCGCGGCAACCACGACCATGCCACGGCCCATGGCCTGCCGGAGATCGGGTTTTCCGGCCTGGCACGCTGGGTGATCGAGTGGACCCGTGCCGAGCTCTGCCAGGCCAGCCTGGACTGGCTGGCCGCCCTGCCCTCGCGCATCGTCGAGGACGAGTGGCTGGCCGTGCACGGTGCGCCGATGGATCGCTCCGACTTCAATGCCTATGTCTATCACCTGACCTACGGTGACAATCTCGACTGGATGCAACGGCACGGACAACGGCTCTGTTTCCATGGCCATACCCATGTGCCTTCCGTGCATCTGCGCCACCATGGCAACGACTATGCCCTTGGCGGCGAGGCCCTGTCGCTGCCCGCAACCGGCCATGCCCTGATCTGCCCCGGCTCCGTGGGTCAGAACCGCAGCGGCGGCCCGCTGGCTTGGTATGCGCTGCTGCAGGGCAACGCACTCGAGTTCACGGCCCTGGAATACGACTGGAAGCGCACCTGCAGGGACATGAAGCGTCTCGGCTTCCCCGACGCCCTGATCCAGCGGATACAAAAGGGGAATTGATCCGGTCGGGTGCCGGCCCGAACAAGAAACGGACAGGGCGCATCCCCGGCATGACAGAAAAGGCGGCCCGAAGGCCGCCAGGAGTCACTGCCGGAGATCCGGCACTTCAGGGACAGGCCTCGGCCAGCTTGGGCATCGCATTGCGCAGCGACATCCAGCCCATGCCCAGATTGGCCTTGCGTCCGGTCACCAGCACCACCAGGTAGTCCTCCTTGCCCGGCAGGATGGCCATGAAGTGATAGGTCTTGTCCGTGGTCATCTGCACTTCCTTGATGGACTTGCTCACCTCGCTGCCGCGCTGGTTGGTCAGCAACTTCTCCACCGTGGTAATGGTCTTGCCGCGGAACATGTCCACCGCGGCGGCGGCCACGGCATCGAGATAGGTCTGGGTGAAGTACGGGATGTTGTGCGACACCCCCAGCAACAGCCCCGTGTTGAGGTCCACCACCGAGCAGGCGAAGGCATCGTCCACCTCGTTCACCACTTCCGCACAGATTTCGTTCAGATCAGCCATCGACATTCTCCCTTGCTTGTTGAAACGGCCCCTTACGGGTGCCTTTTGTCATTCCTTGCGTATGCGCGAGGAAAGCTCTTCCGCCAGCTGATGGCAGGCGCTCAGCAGCAGCCCGAGGCTGCCGTCCTTGCGTGCCAGCACCGTCAGCACCATGCGTTCACCAACACGAAGATCGACCAGAAACCCGTCCAGCGTCTCTACGATCACGTACTGGCAGGCCTGCTGGCCGGATTCGCGGGAAAGCGATTCTCCGAGCGCCAGCAGCGAACTGCTCATGGCGGACAGCTTGCTGCCATGCAGCTCGCTCTGGCTCCACTGCGCCAGGGCATGACCATCGGAGCTGGAGACCAGCGCCGCATAGACCCCGGTGGTCTCGGCCACGAAATGGCCCAGCATGTTCTCGAGAATCCGCGCCCCTTCCTCCGTCAGTTTGATCCGCTTGCTCATCGCCGCTCCTTCATGCAGGTTCACAGGTCATCATCAGTACATCGAGCAGTTGCACCACATCCTCCCGGCGACGGATGTCCACCTCCAGCACCGGCAAGGCCAGCCCGTGGCGTTCCAGATGGGCGGCAAAGTCATCAAGATCCGGCTGCGGATGCGATTCCATGCGGGTGACTCCGATCACGGCCCCCGTGTCGCGAATGAATCCGGAAAAGTTCTCGAGATAGATGTCGAGATCGGCCAGCGGATCCGGACGGCTGTTGTCGACGAGAATGACGAGCCCCAGGCCACCCTCGATCAGGATCTCCCACATGAAACTGAAACGACGCTGCCCCGGGGTGCCGTAGAGCCGAACCTTCTCCCCGTCGTCCAGCGTAATCTCGCCGAAATCCAGCGCTGCCGTGGTCTGTGCCTTGATGTCCGACAGCTCGTCGGTCGCCAGCACATCGGTGACCACCGGCGCAAACTCGCTGACCGCAGCGATGGCAGTGGACTTCCCCACGCCCGGCGGGCCGGTAAAGATGAACTTGAGTTCACTCACGCCCCGACTCCCAGTCGCTTGCGGATGCGGGAGAACAAACCGCCCGAAACCACGGTTCCTGCCGTAGCGGGATTCCGTTCCTCCGGGCGCACCTGCAGCAGCCCGATGGCGGCAAGCGCGTTCAGCAGGCCAATGGCATCCCGGGTCCCGGCCACCAGTTCGAGATCGGTGAAGGCAATCCAGCGCCGCGACAGCAGGGCGCAGAAACGGGCATCGTCCGGGCCGGCACCCAACTGGCGCAGATTGGGCCAGCGACGCAAGCGGTACCGACGATTGGCGAGATCGGCCTGCAGGGCAAGGGAATGATGGCGGGCAAAATACCAGATCAGTGCCGGCGCGGAAATCGGATCCAGGCTTCGGGCGGCTGTCTCCAGAGCAGCCGCCTCGATCGGCAGCACCTGCAGACGGGCAAAGGACTTGCGTGCCATGCCCGCGAGCACATCGACCGGCCCACGCAACCAGGCCCGCTTGCGTGGCCCATCGATGAGCAGCATCCGGTCGCCGTCGCGCAGTGCCCAGGTACCGGACTCGAAGAGATCGATCAGTTGCTGGAAGAACTGCTTGCCGCTCAGTTCCGCGGTGGCCGGCCCCGACTGGCCTTCCCCGGATTCGGCCTCCGTGACATAGCGTTCGCGGCTGATGTCCTGCAGCAGCTGCAGTACGGAACGACTGCGCAGCGGCTTTTCCAGACGGTAGGCGGCGTCTTCGGCCTGGCCGCCATAGGCAATGGCGACCCGCTCCGGCTGCCGGCACAGCTCACCCCACAGACGGCGGCCGGACTCGCTGTCGAGATCGACGATGGAGATCTCGCCGGGGCCTTCCGATGAAAAGTCCCAGCGCACCTCGCTGCGCAATTCAAGGATGTTGATGAGCGACTGAAGGACCAGTCGATCGTTTTCGTCCAGCCCGCACGCACCCAGCGTGATCCTGCGAACCATGCTTCCGTTCTCCATGGTTGTTGCGGCGCATTCGTTCCTTGTTCGTCCGTGGTGCAACGGATCAGGTCGTGGCAGACGACACCGTTATTCTTGCGCCCGTGTCCGTCTGTATAGAACAGGATTTCCGGCGTGAAAGCAGTTTTTTTTGCAAAAAATGAAAATTCTGTACCAAAGTCCAATCCATTGGACAAAAAGTCGTCAGGGGAGGAAAGAAAAACGCTTATTTTCTCCGCTTCTGCTTGCGGATGTGCTGTTTCAGGCGCTGGCGCTTTTTCTGTTGCCGGGGCGTGAGACGGTTCTTCCTGCCGGCATAGGGGTTCTCGCCGGTACGGAACTCGAGCCGGATCGGCGTGCCGACCAGGCCCAGGGCCTTGCGGAAGAAATTGCGCAGATAGCGCTGGTAACTGCCCGGCACGGCGGCGGTCTGGTTGCCGTGGATGACGATGGTGGGCGGATTCCTGCCGCCCTGGTGGGCATAGCGCAGCTTGATGCGCCGGCCGCGCACCAGCGGCGGCTGGTGCGCGGCCACCGCTTCTTCCAGCAATCGCGTCAGGCGCGAGGTGGAGACATGGATGAACGCCGAGCGGAAGGCATCACGCACCGAATCGAACAGGTGGCCGACGCCGGTTCCGTGCAGGGCGGAAATGAAATGGATCTCGGCAAAGTCCAGAAACGGCAGCTTCACATCGATGCTGCGGCGGATGGCCTCCTTCTGCTCGTTGCTCAGACCGTCCCACTTGTTGATGGCCACCACGATGGATCGTCCGGCCTCGGTGGCCAGTCCCAGCAGGTGGGCGTCCTGGTCGGTGACACCCTCGCGCGCGTCCAGCACCGCAATCACCACATGGGCCGACTCGATGGCCTGCAGGGTCTTGACGATGGAGAACTTCTCCACCGCCTCGCGGATGCGGGCGCGGCGACGCACGCCGGCGGTGTCGATGAGTACATAGTGTTCGCCGTCGCGTTCGAACGGGATCTCGATGCTGTCGCGCGTGGTGCCGGGCTGGTCGTACACCACCACCCGTTCCTCGCCCAGCAGGCGATTGATGAGGGTGGACTTGCCGACATTGGGGCGACCGATGAAGGCGATGCGGATGGCCTCCGGCAATTCCCCGTCGCTGTCGGTTGCCTCTCCCGCTTCGCCGGTATCCGCCGGTTCCGCGTTGCGTTCGGTTTCTCCCTGAGACTCATCCGGCAGGGCCTCGAACACGCGATGCATCAGGCTGGCCACACCACGCCCGTGTGCCGCCGCAATGGGAATCGGCTCGCCGAGGCCCAGTTGCCAGAACTCGCTGGCAGCCACCTGGGCATCGATGCCGTCGGTCTTGTTGACCACCAGAAACACCGGGCGGCCGGTGCTGCGCAGTTCCTCGGCGATCTGCTCGTCGGCCGCAGTCAGGCCATCGCGGCCATCGACCAGGAACAGGATGGCGTCGGCCTCGTCGATGGCCTGACGCGTCTGGCGCGCCATCTCGGCGTCCATGCCGGCCTCCTCGCCGCTGAGCCCGCCGGTGTCCACCACCAGATAGTCGCGCGCACCGATGCGGCCACGACCGTACTTGCGGTCGCGGGTCAGGCCGGGGAAATCGGCCACCAGGGCATCGCGCGAGCGGGTCAGGCGGTTGAACAGCGTGGACTTGCCGACATTGGGACGGCCCACCAGGGCGATCACGGGGGTCATGGGACGGGCCTCAGGGCGTGGACATCAGGTTCAGCAGATCGACCACCTGGCCGTTCATTTCCAGGGCGCCATCATGCAGCCGAACCCGGCTCTTGTAAACACCACCGGACTCGGCAAAATAGCCCTGCGAAACCAGATTGCCGAGAATGCGCTCGGCCTGCAGCGCGGCCTGCTCGTCGCGTGCGATCTCGTCCAGGCGCCGGTCCTGCGCCATTTCCAGCAGCCGCAACTGGCGCTCCAGCACCCCCAGCAGCCATTGCCGCGAGGCACGCACCTCGCCCTGTCCGGAGAAGGCCATGAACAGGCCCAGCCAGTCCGTCGCCGGGCGGGACACCATGTCACCGTAAAGCCGCATGTCCACCCAGCCGCGCGTGCCCCGCATCATGAAGCGATCCAGTTCCAGCCGCACGCCGACCAGTACGCGTCCAAGCGCAAGGGGCACGGAACGGCGCGCCGCCTCCGGCGGCTGGCGCAGCGCCGAGCGCAGTCCCGGCAGGGCCGCTGCGTTCAGCCCGCCCAACGCACACCGAAATACCATGGGCGCGATTTCGGTGTCGCTCCCCTGGTAGCGCACCAGACTGGTGTCCAGTCGAACCGTGATGCGCCCGGGAGGCTGCCCGGGCGTTTGCGTCACCGCCGCACGCAGTCGCAGATCCTCCACCTCTGCCTGCAGCGCCGGCAGCTTCGTCTGCAACCGGCCCACACTGAAGGCGACCCGGAACGGAGAAACCGGCTCACCCGGCTGCCACGCGCCCTCGGCGCGCAGGCGCAGATCCTCGATCTGCAGCCGCTCGCGGCCACTGCGGGCATCGAGACGGGGAATCAGGCCCTGCAGCGACCAGCTGTGATCGGCCACCCGCCCCTCCAGTCGCAGCCAGGGCGTGTCAGCGGTGGTGCCTTCCGTCGGGAAACGAAGCACCTGGTGCAGGTCACCGAACAGCCCCAGGCGGCCGTGGCCGGTAGCCAGCAGGACGGCGGGGCCCTGTGCCGGCAGACCCTGCAGACGCAGGTCGTCGGCCAGCCACAGCAGTGGACTGCCGCCATGGGCCCATTCACCCGGATAGAACGGGCCGTGAATCAGCGTCAGGTCGAGGCGGAATGGGAAGGGGAGTTTCGGCCCCTCGAGGCGCCAGCGGGTACGGGTGGAGAACCAGCCGCGTGACCACGCCTCGGCCTTGAGGACAAGGCCCTGGCCCAGCGCCAGGCCCGCCTCCGGCAGGCGCGGCCGCTGCCGCTCCAGCAGCAGCCCGGACAGGCCCGGCAGCAGCAGCGCCAGGACCAGCAGCACCAGCAACAGGCCCGCGAGCCAGCGCAGGGCACGGGGGCCGGGCAGAAAGCTCAGTCGACGATCTTCCACACGATCAGCTCACCTCCGTTGCCGAGGCTCAGGAGGAACCCTTCGGCCTCCAGCGGTGGCACCCGGATGCCGTCCGGATCGGAACGCACCCGGGCCACGAAATGGCCATCGAACTTGTCCATCCAGTGCAGATAGCCCTCGTAGTCGCCGACCACCACCCAGCGGTCCACCACCGCCGGCGCGGTGGCGGTGCGCAACCGCAGGGCCGGCTGCTTCCACAGCGTGGCGCCGGTGCGCCGGTCCACCGCCCACACCGTGCTCCAGGCATCGGTGGCGTAGACCTGGTCACCGTCCACGGTCAGTCCCATGAAACTGGACATCTTGCGCGACCACAGCACTCGCCCGTCGGCGAGATTGACCGCCGCCAGCCGTCCCTGATAGGTCGCCACATAGACGACGCCCTCGTACTCCACGAACTGGCCATCGATGTCGACCATGCGCTCCAGCTCGGAACGCCCGCGTGGCACGGCGATGGTGGTCTCCCAGGCGGCGCGTCCGTCGTTGAGCGACAGCGCCACCAGCTTGCCATTGTCGAAGCCGGCAATGACCCCACCATGAGTGACCAGCGGCACGCTGGCCCCGCGCAGGCTGAGTGGCGGGGTGCGACGCCCGGCCTGCCAGCGCACGCTGCCAGTGCCGATGTCGATGCCGTGCAGGTTGCCGTCGTTGGTGCGCGCCACCACGGTGCCCAGCGCCACCCGCGACACGGCCATCACCTCGCTCGAGACCGGCGCCTTCCACAGCAGCGCTCCGTCCTTCTCGCGCAGGGCCACCACCTCGCCCTTGCCGGTGCCGAACACCAGCACGCCCTCGCCGCCGTTGATCCCGCCGGTGACCGGCAGCTCGAGATAACGCTCCCACAGCACCTTGCCCTTGCGCAGGTCCAGCGCCAGCACATGGCCCTCGCTGTCCACGGTGTAGATGGCATCCCCGTCGCGCCAGGGGTAGAGGCGGATCCAGTCGTCACCCACGCCCACGCCGGTGTCGTAGGACCAGGGCTGGGCCACGCGCAGGCTGGGCTTGAACTCGACCAGCTTCGCGGGCGGTTCGCTGTTGTCGGTGTCGAACAGGCTGCAGCCGCCGAGCAGCAGCACCGGCAGCAGCAGGATGAGGAGTCGTCGCATCTCAGCCTTCCGGATCGCCGAGATCGGCACGCTTCATCTTCAGATAGCGCGGCGCACGCCCACCGGCGCTGAGCAGGGCGCGATCATAGGCCTGGCGCGCGCCAGCCAGATCACCCCTGGCACGCAGCGCATCGCCGCGGATCTCGGCCACCAGCGAGGTCCAGGCCCCGTTGTCGGCCAGCGGCTCGAGTTCCGCCAGCGCGGCGTCGGGCTGCTGCTGCGCCACCCGTACGCGCGCCAGGCGCAGGCGGGCCACCTCCTGCAGGATGGGCTCACGGGCATGGTCGCGGACCCAGATCAGGGCCTCGGCGGCCTGCTCCAGCTTACCGTCCCGGGCATCGATGCGGGCCTCGAGCAGGGTCGCGAGCGGGGCGTAGGGGGTGCGCGCGTATTCCTTTCTCAACAACGCGGCCTTGTCGTGGACCACGGCCGGCTGGGCGCTGTCGAAGGCCTTGCGCGCCTCGGCAAACTGCTCGGAGGCGGCTTCGGCCTGGCGTTCCTGCCAGTCGACCCAGCCGCGCCAGCCGAACAGGATGGCCAGCCCCAGCACCACGCCGGCGATGATGGACTTGCCGTTCTCGGCCCACCACTTCTTGATCGCCTCGACCTGTTGTTCTTCGGTCTCGAAATGCATGTTCAGTTCTCCTCTGACACCCAGCGCGCGAGACGGTCGGTCAGGGTCGCCTCGTCCAGGGTCTTCTGTTCGTCTTCCTGCCCGCGCAGGGGCTTCAGGGTCACGGTGCCGGCGGCCACCTCGTCCTCGCCCAGGATCAGCGCCCAGTCGGCGCCGGAGCGGTCGGCGCGCTTCATCTGCGCCTTGAAGCCGCCGCCGCCGGCATGGCACACCAGACGCAGGCCGCGGATGCGGTCACGCAGCCGTTCGGCCAGTGCCGCCCCGGCGCGCTCGCTGCCCTCGCCGACCATCACCAGGTAGGCATGGCAGTCGCCCGTCTGCGGCAGGCGCTCCTCTGCTTCCAGCAGCGCCAGCAGGCGCTCCAGGCCAATGGCCATGCCGATGGCCGTACCCGGCTTGCCGCCGAGCTGCTCAATGAGGCCATCGTAGCGGCCGCCGGCACAGATGGTGCCCTGGGCGCCCAGGGAGCCGGTGATCCATTCGAACACGGTGCGCGAATAGTAGTCCAGGCCCCGCACCAGGCGCGGGTTGACGGTGTATTCGATGCCCAGATCGTCGAGCCGTTCCCTGAGTACGGCGAAGTGCTCGGCCGACTCGTCGTCGAGATGGTCGAGCAGACTCGGCGCTTCCCCGATCAGTGCCTGCAGGTCGGGGTTCTTGCTGTCGAGGATGCGTAGCGGGTTGCTGTCGAGGCGGCGCTTCGATTCCTCGTCCAGGGCATCGAAGTGGCTGCGGAAGTAGTCCACCAGCACCGCGCGGTAGGCGGCACGCGCCTCGCTGCTGCCCAGCGAATTGAGTTCCAGCCGCACATCGTTCAGGCCCAGCAGGCGCCACAGCCGCGCGGTCATGGCGATCATTTCGGCATCGATGTCCGGGCCGGCAAAGCCAAAGGCCTCGACACCGAGCTGGTGGAACTGGCGGTAGCGCCCCTTCTGCGGCCGCTCGTGGCGGAACATCGGCCCCAGATACCACAACCGCTGCTGCTGGTTGTGCAGCAGGCCGTGCTCGAGACAGGCGCGCACGCAGCCGGCGGTGCCCTCGGGGCGCAGCGTCAGGCTGTCGCCGTTGCGGTCCTCGAAGGTGTACATCTCCTTCTCGACGATGTCGGTGACCTCGCCGATGGAGCGCCTGAACAGTTCCGTCTTCTCGACGATCGGCATGCGGATCTCGCGGTAGCCATAGGCGGCCACCAGGTCACGCAGCAGATCCTCGAGGAACTGCCAGTGCGGCGTCTGCTCGGGCAGGATGTCGTGCATCCCGCGGATGGACTGGATTTTGCTGCTCATGTCACTCGGGAATGCGGAAACGGGCGGTGGCATTGGGCCGGCGCCAGCGGCTGTGATCGATCTCCTCTCCGCCGTAATGCAGCCGCACGGCATCGGCGTTGCCCAGAAACACCGAGAACGGCGGCACCCCCTCGAAGCGATAGCGCCGGCCAGCCTGCAGCAGACGGCGCACCAGCTTCTGGCCACGGCCATCGATGATCTCCACCCAGGAGTCTCCGGACAGATCCAGCTCGATGGCCTCGAGTGCGGCGCCCGGCACACTGTCCTCCGGGGCAGTCGCATCCCGAGCGGGCGGCGAGGTTTCGGTTTCGCGCGATGCGGCCGGAGTGGTCGTAGCCGTGGCCCCCGCTACCATGTTCGCGGCCTCGTTGCCGTCAGCGGCGGGTGCTGCCTCGCCTTGCGCGCCCTCCGCGGACGGAACAGCATCGGGCTCGGGCATGGCCGGCAGGCGGGCGGTTGTCGTGTCCTCCCGGCCTTCGCCCGCCTGCCCCGTGGCAGCGGGGAGCGTGGCATTTTCAGTGGCCCCGGGGATCGTACGCTCCTCCGCCGGGCGACCGAACACCCAGAACAGGACCAGGGCCAGCACCAGCAGCCCCAGGCCGAGGGCCACCCACTGCGGGCGGATGCCATGTCCCGCCTCGCGGTGCTCCAGAGGGGGCGGCGACCAGGACTCGCCCTCGCTGCTGCCGCTGGCGGCATTGTAGGCGTCGATGAGCGGCTGCGGATCGAGTTCCAGCAGACGCGCATAGGAACGGATGTAGCCGCGTGCATAGACCGGCTGGCCCAGTTCGTCGATGCGTTCCAGCTCCAGCGCCTCGATGATGCGCAGCTCGAGCCGGGTGTGACGATGCACCTCTTCTGCGCTGAGGCCGCGCGCCTTGCGCGCCGCGCTCAGGGGCGGGCCGAAACCGGTGGGGCGTTCGGATTCGCTCATCGACGGCTCCTCACTGCGATTCCAGGGCCTGCAGGCGCCCCGCCTCTGACGATTCCGGGAATTCCTTCAGCAGCTTGCGCGCGCAACGCCTGGCCGCCGCGGTGTCGTCGAGCTGGCGTTCGGCCTGGTAGCAGAGCCAGAGTGTCTGGGGGGTATCGGGGTATACCTCGTGCAAACGCTGCAGGTAGGCGCGTGTCGCCAGGTAGTTCTGCTTGAGGAAACTCAGGCGCGCCATCTGGTACAGGGCATCGGGAAACCTCGGGTTGTATTCCAGCGCCTTGCGCAGGAAGGTCTCGGCACGGTCGATGCGACCGGCCTTGAGATAGCACATGCCCATGTTCTTGGCGGCGAACTCCGGCGTCTGGTAGAGCGGATTCTCCATCGCCTTGCGGAACTCGGCCACGCCCTGTTCGTAGCGCCCCTGGGCACAGAGAAACCCGCCATAGTTGTTGTGCATGTCCGGGTTTTCCGGATCGAGTTCGATGGCGCGGCGGAAGTGCCGCTCCGCCTTCTCCGGCTGCTGCAGTCGATCGTAGAGGAAACCGGCCGCCATCTGCACGGTGGGGTCGTCCGGGTTCTGCTCCAGTGCCTTTTCGATCTTCTCCTTGGCGTAGCGCAGATTGCCCTGCTGCAGGTAGGTAAGCCCGAGCTGGGTGTTGACGCGGGCGGCGTCGGGCAGGTTCTCGCCACGGCGCGCGCCGCTGCAGGCAGCGAGCGCCATCACCAGCAGCAGGACGCTCAGACGCCGCATCATGCCCGACCCTCGATGCGGGCGAAGTGCAACGCGCGACGGCTTCGATCCTGCACCTTGCCGGCGAGCTGGCCACAGGCGGCGTCGATCTCGTCGCCACGGGTGCGGCGGGTAATGGTGACGATGCCGGCCTCGTTGAGGATGGCGCCGAAACGGTCGATCACGGCCTGCGGCGAGCGCCGGTAGCGCGTCCCCGGGAAGGGATTGAAGGGGATCAGGTTCACCTTGGCGGGACGGTTGCGCAGCAGTTTCACGAGCTTTCGGGCATGTTCCGGCTGGTCGTTGACGCCGTCGAGCATGACATATTCGTAGGTGATGCGCGAGCGGTAGTTCTTGCCTTCGAGATAGCGGTCACAGGCCGCCATCAGCTCGGCCAGCGGATACTTGCGGTTGAGCGGCACCAAGCGGTCGCGCAGTGCGTCTTCCGGCGCATGCAGCGACACCGCCAGGGCCACGTCGATGGCACGGGCCAGACGGTCCATGGCCGGCACCACGCCGGAGGTGCTCAGGGTGACGCGGCGCTTGGACAGGCCATAGGCATTGTCGTCCTGCATCAGCCCCATGGCCGCCACCACATTGTCGAAGTTGAGCAGCGGCTCGCCCATGCCCATCATCACCACATTGGTGATCGGGCGCTCGCCACGGGCGTTGGCCGGCAGGGAATGCCAGGCGAACCAGAGCTGGGCGATGATCTCGGCGGCGCTCAGGTTGCGGTTGAAGCCCTGTCGGGCGGTGGCGCAGAAGGTGCAGTCGAGGGCACAGCCGACCTGCGAGGAGACGCACAGCGTGGCGCGGTCGCCATCGGGGATGAACACCGTCTCGATGGCGTTGCCGTCGTCGAGGCGCATCACCCACTTGCGGGTACCGTCGCTGCTCTCCTGCTGCATCACCAGCTCGGGGGCGCGGACCTCGGCCTCCTCCGCCAGCCGCACACGCAGCGCCTTGCTGATGTCGGTCATCTGCGCAAAGTCGGTGACCCCGCGCTGATGGATCCATTTCATCACCTGCACGGCGCGAAAGGCCTTCTCCCCCCGTTCGAGGAAGAAGGCCTCCAGTGCCGCCCGGTCCAGGCCGAGCAGATTGGTCTTCGCGCCGTCGCTCATCTCATGCCGTCAGCGGGTGCGCGGGCAGAGCTCGATCTCGCTGAAGAAGTAGGCGATCTCGCGCGCCGCGTTCTCCAGGCTGTCGGAACCGTGCACCGCATTCTCGTCGATGGTCTCGGCGAAGTCGGCGCGGATGGTCCCCGGCGCGGCCTCGGCCGGGTTGGTAGCGCCCATCAGCTCACGGTTCTTCGCCACCGCGTCCTCGCCCTCCAGCACCTGGATCATCACCGGGCCGGAGGTCATGAAGTCGATCAGGTCCTTGAAGAAGGGGCGCTCGCGGTGGACCTCGTAGAAACCCTCGGCCTGTTCGCGGCTCAGATGCATCATCTTGGCGGCGATGATGCGCAGGCCCGCTTCCTCGAAGCGGGTGTAGATCTGGCCGATGACGTTCTTGGCCACGGCATCGGGCTTGATGATGGAAATGGTGCGTTCTACCGCCATGTCGGGGAAACTCCGGTTCAGTGTCGTGAATGGGTACGAACCCGCGCCCGGGACCACGGAAACGGGCGCGGCCCGGCGCGGGTTCAGTCCAGAAATCAGCCGGTTATTGTATCCGGTGGGACATCCGGCGGCAAATCAAACGGCTTTCGGGGTTTACAGCAGGGCACGGTACGGGAACAATGCGCGCCGCGGGGTCGGAGACCCTGCGCGATCGGTGGCCCCGGAAGGGCCGGCAGGGAGGCACCGGTCGCGGGAACGGAACCCCGGCCGGCCCATGAAATGGAGCATTCGTCATGAAGAAGACCATCCGGACCATCGCCCTTGGGCTGGGCCTCACGGGACTGGTGCTGCTGGCCGGCGGCGGCTACCTGCTGGTCGAGCAGCAGCGCTTCGACGCCAGCGCCATACGCACCACCGGCACGGTGATCGAGGTGTTGCGCAGCCGCGAATCCTTGTCGAGCGGCAGCAGTTCCGCACACCGCATCGAGTATCTATACCGGCCGCGGGTACGCTTTACCGACGACAACGGGGCAGAACGCGAATTCCTGTCCTCCGTGGCGACGCGCAGCCTGCAACACCAGCCCGGCCAGCAGATCACGGTTTGGTACGATCCGAACGACCCGGCCACGGCCCGCATCGACCGCACCAGCGACGCGGTTGCCGGCCTCATGCTGCTCGGCATGGGTGCGGTTTTCCTGCTGTTCGGCGGGGGATTCGGGCTGTATCTGCTGCGCGAGCGCGCGCGCAGGCGCCTCAGGCAAACGGGTACGCTGGTCCATGCCGAGATCGTGGAGGTGGAGAAGAACCCTTCCCTGCAGGTCAACGGCCGCACGCCCTGGCGCATCCGCGCACAGTGGAAGAACCCGACCACCGGCAAGACACACCTGTTCGTGAGCGAGAACCTGTGGCTCGATCCCGGCCCCTTCCTCGACAATCGGACCGTCAAGGTGTACATCGAGCGCAACAATCCGAAACGGCATTACATGGATGTCTCCTTCCTGCCCGAGACGGCCTGACCCGGAAGCCCACGAGACAGAGGGAATAAAAGGGGACGCGGATGCATCAAGCAGGAAACAACACGGAGAACCCGAGATGCCTGCCACCGCATGCCGTCGTCCCCTTGGCGCAATCGTCCTGTGCCTGCTGCTCATTGTCCCCCTCCTCGCCAGCGGCGCCGAATACACCCTGTCGGCGCCACCACGCGAGAGCGAAGAGGAGGCACGCAAGCTGTACGAACCGATTGCACGCTTCCTGACCGAGAACACCGGCGACCGCTTCCGCTATGTATTCCCCGGCAGCTGGCTCGCCTACCAGTCGGCACTGGCCTCGGATCGCTACGATCTGGTGTTCGATGGCCCGCATTTCGTGGCCTGGCGCATGCTGCGCTACGGTCATGAACCGCTGGTGCGCATTCCCGGGCAGCTCAGGTTCACGGTAGTGGCGCGCAACGACAGCGGGTTGGAGAAGATCGACGACATCAGCGGGCACCGCGTCTGCGGCCACCCGCCACCGCATTTGGCCACACTCGGTCTAATGGCACTGATGGACAACCCGGTGCGACAGCCACGGGTGAAGGAGGCACCCAACTTCCGCAAGCAGTTCGAAGCCATGATGAAGGATGAGTGCGAAGCCATGGTGCTGCCGAACCGGCTTTTGAAAAAGTTCGTTCGCAAGGATACGCCGGTGCATGTCATCGGTCAGTTGCCGCTGGTGGCCCACCAGGCCATCACCGCCAGCAGCCGCATTCCGCCGGCGCTGCGCGCGCGCATCCGCGAGCTGCTGCTGAGCGAGGCGGGGCAGGAGGCCATGGCAGCGATGCGCCAGCGCTACGCGCGCGGCAAGCCGATGATCGCGGCCAGCCCCGACGACTACGACACGCAAACCGCGCGGCTGCTGGAACCGGTGTGGTTCTTCAGCAGCAACAACCCGAAGCACGCCGGAAAGCTGGACCGCCTGGTGAGCAGCCCGGGAAAGACGCGCTCAGCGCAACCCTGAGCGGGCTATTCGCGCTCCTCGATCCAGGCCATCTGGATGGCCTCGAGGATGCGCTCGCCGGAGTGGTCGGGGTCGTCGTCGAACTCGTCCAGCTCCAGCACCCAGTTGCGCAGATCGACGAAGTTCACCTTCAGCGGGTCCACATCGGGGTGCTTCTCGTCCAGCGCGATGGCGATGTCCAGGCTGTCGGTCCACTTCAGTCCCATGGCAAACCCTCCTTCAGTGATTCTCGGAAACCATGTTGATGGTGTACTTGGGGATCTCCACCACCAGGTCCTCGCCATCGACCACCGCCTGACAGCTCAGCCGCGAGTCCATGTCCACGCCCCAGGCCTTGTCCAGCATGTCTTCCTCTTCCTCGCTCGGCTCGTTGAGCGAATCGAAGCCCTCGCGCACCCACACATGGCAAGTGGTGCAGGCACAGGACTTCTCGCAGGCGTGCTCGATCTCGATGCCGTTTTCCAGCGCGGCATCGCAGATGGTGGTACCCGGCTCGGCCTCGATCACGGCGCCGTCGGGGCAGAGTTCTTCGTGCGGCAGAAAGATGATCTTCGGCATGGCGGTGTTCCTCAATCGAATTCTTCGACGCTGCGGCCCTGCATCATGCTCTGGACGCTGCGGTTCATGCGCCGCGCAACGAATTCCTCGCTGGCGGACTCGAGTGCCTTGATGGCGGCCTCGATGGCCTCGGCATCGGTACCGGCACGGGCCTGAACGAGTTGCTCGCGGGCGGTGTCGATGGCGGCCCGCTCCTCGGCGTTCAGCAGATCGCCGTCCTTCTCCAGGGCGGCATCCAGTGCCTCCAGCACGCGGTCGGCCTCGACCTGCTGCTCGCGCAGGCGGCGAGCCTCCATGTCCTCGCGGGCATGGGCGAAGGAATCCTTCAGCATCTGCTCGATCTGCTCGTCGGTCAGCCCATAGGAGGGCTTGACCTCGATGCTGGCCCTGGCGCCGCTGGTCAGTTCCTCGGCCTCCACATGCAGCAGGCCGTCGGCGTCCACCTGGTAGGTGACGCGGATGCGCGCCGCCCCGGCCACCATCGGCGGGATGCCGCGCAGGGTGAAGCGCGCCAGGGAACGGTTCTCGTCCACCACATCCCGCTCGCCCTGCACCACATGGATACTCATCGCGGTCTGGCCGTCCTTGAAGGTGGTGAACTCCTGGGCGCGGGCCACCGGGATGGTGGTGTTGCGCGGGATGATCTTTTCCACCAGGCCGCCCATGGTCTCGATGCCGAGCGACAGCGGGATGACATCCAGCAGCAGCATGTCGGAATCGGGCTTGTTGCCGGCCAGGACATCGGCCTGGATGGCGGCGCCGATGGCCACCACCTGGTCGGGGTCGATGTCGGCCAGCGGCTCGCGACCGAAGAACTCGGCGATCCGCGCCCGCACCCGCGGCACGCGCGTGGAACCGCCGACCAGCACCACATCCTTCACCGCGTCGGGTTCGATTCCGGCATCGCGCAGGGCGCGACGGCAGGCCACGATGGTGCGCGTGACGAGGGGGTCGATCATCTCCTCGAAGGCGGCGCGGGTCAGCGTGGCCGAAGCCTGCCTGCCTTCGGACAGTTCCAGCTCGATGACCATTTCCTCGGCCTCGCTGAGCGCGATCTTGGCCGCGGTGGCGGCATCCAGCACGCGGCGCATGAGCTTCGGGTCGGAGGTGTCCTCGATGCCCAGCTCCTGGATCAGCCATTCAGCGATGGCATGGTCGAAGTCGTCGCCGCCGAGCGCGCTGTCGCCGCCGGTGGACAGCACCTCGAACACGCCCTTCTCCAGACGCAGGATGGAGATGTCGAAGGTGCCGCCGCCCAAGTCGTACACCGCAATCACGCCCTCGGCCTGCTGATCCAGACCATAGGCGATCGCGGCCGCTGTGGGCTCGTTGAGCAGGCGGAAGACATTGAGTCCGGCCAGGGTAGCCGCGTCCTTGGTGGCCTGGCGCTGGGCATCGTCGAAATAGGCCGGCACGGTAATGACCACTCCGGCCAGCTCGCCGCCCAGGCTCTGCTCGGCACGGGCCTTGAGCACCTTGAGGATCTCGGCCGAGACCTGCACCGGCGTCACCGGCCCGGCGGCGGTGCAGATCTTCGGTACCGGACCGTCGTCCTCGCAGAACTCGAACGGCAGCTCGCCGGCGATGCGGCGCACGTCCTCCCGGCCCCGGCCCATCAGCCGCTTGATGGAGGCGATGGTGTTGTGCGGATCCTCGGCTGCCGCCGCCCTGGCCTCGTGGCCGACCACCACGCTGCCATCCGGCAGGTAGCGCACCACCGAGGGCAGCAGGACGCGCCCCTGCTCGTCGGGCAGGACCACCGGGGTGCCACTGCGCACCGTGGCCACCAGCGAGTTGGTGGTGCCAAGATCGATGCCCGCCGCCAGCCGATGCTGGTGCGGGGCAGTGGACATGCCGGGTTCGGAAATCTGCAGCAGCGCCATGCTCTGGCCCTTCTTCGGAAGTGTGGGGTACGACCGCGCGACGGTTCTCGCGACGGATGTTACAACAGTTGGTCTTCGATGCGTTCCTGCTTGCGCCGCAGCTCGTCGTTGACGCGGCGGAAGAACTGCAGCTTCAGCGCCGCTTCGCGCGCGGCCTCGAGGTCATCGGCACCCCAGGCACGGGCAAAGTCCTGCTGCAGCGCCTGTTGCCAGTCGCGCAGCTCGCGCGCCAGGCCATCCAGCTCGGCCAGCGGATCGGCGGCGTGCTCTGCCTCCTCGAGACGCTCGCGCAGCTCCATCTGCTGCATCAGGAAGGCCGGATCCGAGGTCGTGTCCTTGTCGGCGTCGAGGTGCACGCCGCCGATCCGCTGGCCGAGCT
>JALWNJ010000164.1 GCA_026995955.1 Gammaproteobacteria bacterium | reverse complement strand
AATGATGGCCGAAGAAACCCGGGGCGACCACGCCTGCCGCCCGGTCATCATCCCGCTGTCGCTGCTGGCGGCGATGCTGCTCACCCTGCTGCCGCTGCCGGACTGGGCGGCGGTGCTATGGCCGCTGTGGGTACCGATGGTGCTGCTGTACTGGGTGATGGCCCTGCCGCAACGGGTCGGGCTGGGCTGGGCCTGGGTGTTCGGGCTGCTGCTCGACGTGGCGCGCGGCGCGGTACTCGGACAGCATGCGCTGGCGATGGTGCTGGCGGCCTGGATCACCATTCGCCTGCACCAGCGCATCCGCGTGGCGCCGCTGTCGCAGCAGGCAGTGAGCATCGCGCTCATCCTGCTGGTGTACCGGCTCACCACCTTCCTGGTGGCCGGCTTCACCGGCCATGCCCCGGGGAGCAGCCTCTACTGGCTGCCGCTGGTCACCAGCGCCCTGCTGTGGCCATGGCTGTTCATCCTGTTGCGCGACATGCGCCGGCGCTGCCGCCTCACCAGCTGAACCGCCCGCAGCGGCTGCGGGCCTATTCGATGTAGCGCCCGAGCCGATCCAGATTGCGGACCAGGTTGTCGCGCTCGTCGTCGAAAGCGCGCAGGAAGACAGCGAAGCGCTCCGGCTCGTACTCGCCCGGATACCAGCCCTCGATGGCCAGATCCCCATCCTCGTCGATGTAGAACCGCGCCGCCACCGCGCCCCGGTTGAGGCGGTTGACGACCTCGAGAAAGCCGCTCCGGTGCTTGCCGGCATCGGGCTTGTGCCCGAAGTAGGAGGCCACCAGGATGCCGCCCCGGAAATCCTTGAGCTGCAGGTTGAGCCGGTCGCCATGGGTGGCCCGGATCTGGTCTCCGCCCTCCAGCTCGGCCTGATAGCCCAGCGACTGCAGCTGGCGGATGATTTCCCGGGCGTGTGCCGGACCCTCTGCCAGGGCCGGGGTGGCCAGCAGGCAGAGCAGGAGGACGAGGGTGTTTTTCATGAATGAGCTCCTGGATGCAAGTAAGGTAAGGGGGTATCAGTTCTGGGTGCCGCCGACGGTGAGGCCGTCCACGCGCAGGGTGGGCTGCCCCACCCCCACCGGGACGCTCTGCCCGTCCTTGCCGCAGACGCCCACGCCGGCGTCGAGCTCGAGATCGTTGCCGATCATCTTCACGCGCGTGAGCACATCCGGGCCGTTGCCGATCAGTGTCGCACCCTTGACCGGGCGGGTGACGCGACCGTTCTCGATCAGGTAGGCCTCGGAGGCCGAGAACACGAACTTGCCCGAGGTGATGTCCACCTGACCGCCGCCGAAGTTGACGGCGTACAGGCCGTTCTTCACCGAGGCGATGATCTCCTGCGGGTCGTGGGCGCCGGCCAGCATGTAGGTATTGGTCATGCGCGGGATGGTGAGGTGGGCGTAGGACTCACGGCGCGCGTTGCCGGTGGGCTGCATGCCCATCAGCCGGGCATTGAGCTTGTCCTGCATGTAGCCGACCAGGATGCCGTCCTCGATCAGGGTGGTGCATTGGGTGGGTGTACCCTCGTCGTCCACCGTCAGCGAGCCGCGCCGGTCGGGGAGCGTGCCATCGTCGACCACCGTGACCCCGGGTGCGGCGACGCGCTCGCCGATGCGCCCGGCAAAGGCCGAGGTGCCCTTGCGGTTGAAGTCGCCCTCCAGACCGTGGCCGATGGCCTCGTGCAGCAGGACGCCGGGCCAGCCGGGGCCGAGCACGACATCCAGGGTGCCGGCCGGGGCCTCCACCGCCTCCATGTTGACGGAGGCGGTGCGCACCGCCTCCTCGACGAACCCGCGCCAGCGTTCGCCCTCCAGCAGCCAGTCGTAGCCGACCCGTCCGCCGCCGCCGGCCGAGCCCTGCTCGCGGCGTCCGTCGCGCTCCATAATGACGCTGACGTTCATGCGCACCAGCGGGCGCACATCGGCGGCCAGGGTGCCGTCGGTGGCGGCAACGAGGATTACATCATGAACCGCTGCCAGGCTCACCGTGACCTGGCTGATGCGTTCATCCAGCCGCCGCGCCTCGGCATCGGCGCGCTGCAGGAGTTCGATGCGGGCGGCCTCGTCCAGCGTCTGCAGCGGATCGAGCGGGCGGTAACGCGCGTCAATGCCGCTGGCGGGCCGCACCTGAACCTGGCCGCCGCCCTGCCCGCGGGCGATGGCGCGCGCCGCGCGCGAGGCCTCCTCCAGCGCCGGCAGGCGCAGCTCGTCGGTATAGGCGAAACCGGTCTTCTCGCCGCTGATGGCACGCACGCCCACGCCCTGCTCGATGTGGTAGGCGCCGCTCTTGACGATGCCATCCTCCAGCACCCAGGACTCGGAACGGCTGAGCTGAAAGTAGAGATCGCCATAGTCCACGCCGCCGCACTGCAGGCCGGCCAGCACGCGTTCCAGGCCGGCCTCGTCCAGCTCGGCCGGCGCCAGCAGATGGGCCTGGGCAAGCTGAAGGGCCTCGCTCATGCGCCGCCCGCTCCGGAGATGCTGCAGTTCAGGCGCCGGTGCTCCAGCGCCGGGAAGTTGCTGCGGATGCGGCGCAGCCGCTCCAGATCGACCTCGGCCGGTACCACGCCGGAGCCGCTCTTGAGCTGGTTGAGAATGTTGCCCCAGGGGTCCACCACCATGCTGTGGCCATGGGTCTCGCGGCCATTGACGTGGTAGCCGCCCTGCCCCGGCGCGATCACATAGACCAGGTTCTCGATGGCGCGGGCGCGGATCAGGCATTCCCAGTGCGCCTTGCCGGTGAGCGCGGTGAAGGCCGAGGGCAGCGCCACCAGCTCCACCCCCTGCTCCAGCATGCCGCGGAACAGCTCCGGGAAGCGCAGGTCGTAGCACACCGCAAGTCCCAGCCGGCCGAACGGCGTCTCGGCCACCACGATACAGTCGCCGGGCAGGATGGTCTCGGATTCGTTGTAGCTCTCGCCGCTGTCCTCGAGGTGCACATCGAACAGATGGATCTTGTCGTAGCGCGCCACCCGCTCGCCCCGGTCGTCGTACAGCAGGCAGGCGGCATACACCTTGTCCGGCTCGGGGCTGCGGATGGGCACCGTGCCACCCACCAGCCAGATGCCGTGGCTGGCCGCCATGCGCGCGAGGAAGTCCTGGATCGGGCCGCTGCCGTCCTCCTCGGCCTGTTCCACCTTGTCCTGCTCGGTCATGCCCATGAGGGCGAAGTTCTCGGGCAGCACCACCAGCTCGGCACCTCCCTGCACCGCCTGGCCGATGAGGCGTTCCGCCTCCTCGAGATTGACCGGCACCTTGGGGCCGGAGGCCATCTGGATGGCAGCTACCCTGTTCATGCGTCCTCCTCGGATACGAGCGATACGAGCTGAAGTTCGATCTGTCCGCGCGGCACCGGCGCCGGCACGGTCTCGATGCGATCCGGGTCGATGCCCAGGCCGATCAGCCAGTCGCGCAGCTCGCTGGCCTGAAGGCTGCCCGTCTCGCCGCCGGCATGGCGGATCTCGAGCCGGCTGCCCGGCAACAGCATCAGCCCGCGCACCGCCTCGCGCAACGGTTCCAGGCCCAGCACCATGCGTGCACTGCGCGGCCGGTCCCAGGCCTCGGCGTCGACCACCCAGTGCTGCTCGGCCCGGACCGGGACCAGCATGCAGAGCAGCAGCAGGGGAAGCAGGCGTCGGATCATGGGCACAAGTGTACCGGAACGGCTACTTGCGAAACAGCCAGAAGATCAGGCTCAGCACCAGGCTGATGACGATGGAGGTAGTGACGGGAAAGTAGAAGGTGAAACCCGGCCGCTGGATGACGATGTCGCCCGGCAGACGCCCGAACGGCAACTTCGACAGCCACGGCCACAGCAGGCCGATGGCCAGCACGACGAGCCCGATGATGACGAGGATGCGCTGCATGCTCCCATGCTGGGCATTGCGGGGGCGGATTTCAAGGGTGCCTCAGAGGCGCTCCAGCTCCTTCAGCGCCCGTCCCAGCTCCGGGTCGCGCGCGACCTCCCGCGCCCGCAGCTCCTCCGGGCACAGGGCCCGATCCGGAAAGTCGCCGGGCAGCGCCTGCAGCGAGACAAAGGCATCATCCCACAGCAGGCGACCATCGACGGCAACGAAGCGGATGGCGGCCACCACTGGGCGATCGATCTCGGAATAGCCGTTGACGACCAGGCAGCGGCCCTGACCGTCAGGCTTCTCATGATGCCCCGTGACTACCGGCAATACCAGCGCTGCATAGAGCAGGTCATGCAGTGCCGCATCACTGTCAGGATACGCATTGGCCCGCTTGCGCAAACCGGGGCTTACCTTCCGGGCCAGTTCCGCCCTGTCTCCATCTTCACTCAATGCACTTTGTATCGAGGAAAATGCCTCCCATGCAGACCCGGTACCCTGTTGGATTTGCTCACTGGCACAACCAGAAAGGAGAAACGCGAAGAGAAACAACAGACCCATTGCCATCCTTGCATTCATCGATCACTCCCCCACGGCGTTCCTGAGCGCATTCTCGATACGCATACTGCGTCCACGGAGCCGACGCGCTGCCTCACAAGCGTGGCCAGAACAGGCTGTTATCAGTTTTACGATGTCGACCGTGCCACGGACAGCCACAAAATGATCGCGCACCCGGATACCTCCGGACAATCTCAGTCGCCCGGAGCCGGCCGATGCCATTCGTACGAAAACCGCACCAACCTGTACCCCAAAGGAGGAAAGCGCGGGGGCACCATTGAAACGCACTGCCCCCATGCTGCCACTAAGAACAGCCTGGCCACTGCTGTCCACCTTGAGGGTCAGATTGCCCGAAGACCTGAGGAGCGAGACCGTCTTCCCACTGTCCGTGGAATATGCGATTTGCAGAAGTCGTCCGATGACGATTTGCGCGTCAACCTCCATGTTTTCTCCCTGGCTGAGTTAACAAAGTTTCCTAGGAAACTATCATTCTGATCGCCGAAAGGCAAACTTCAAACTCGTTGAACATGCCTGATGCGATTCGAATCAGGGATTCGCGTTTTCCGCCAAAGCCAAACACAACTGCTCGAGCCGGGCACGGGCAGTCTCGGGCACGGCTTCGCCGCGCTTCTCCACCT
>JALWNJ010000163.1 GCA_026995955.1 Gammaproteobacteria bacterium | reverse complement strand
TGCGGGCACCGTCGATGATGCGCCGGGCCAGGGTGCCGCTGGCCGCGTAGCCGACGAAGACCACACTGGACTCCTCCCGCCACAGGTGATGCTTGAGGTGGTGGCGGATGCGCCCGCCGGTGCACATGCCGGAGCCGGCCATGATCACGGCCCCGCTCACGATCTGATTCAGCGCCATGGATTCGGCCGTTTCCCGGGTGAAGTGGAGGTTGGGCAGGGCGAAGGGGTCCTTGCCCGACTCGAATAGCCGGCGCGTTGCCTTGTCGTAGCATTCCGGATGGCGGCGGAAGATCTGGGTGGCGGAGATGGCCATGGGTGAGTCGAGAAACACGGGCAGCCCCTCGGGCAATACGCCCTGTTCGATGCCCTCGCGCAGGTAGTAGAGGATGGCCTGGGCGCGCTCCAGGGCAAAGGTGGGGATGAGCACGTTGCCGCCCCGCTTCAGGGTATCGAGAATGGCCTGATACAGTTCTTCCACGGATGGCCCAAGGGGCTTGTGCTGGCGGTTGCCGTAGGTGGTCTCGACGAGTACCGCATCCGCCGCGGGTGGCGTGTCCGGCGGGCGCACGATGGGTTGCACGCCGTTGCCCAGATCGCCCGAAAAGAGGATGCGTTTCGGGTGCCGCCCGCGTCCGGCCCGCACCAGAATGCTGGCCGAGCCGAGGATGTGGCCGGCGTCGTGGAAGCTGACCTCGATGCCCGGGCACAGCGCGAAGGGCTTTCGGTACTGGGCCACACGACCGAAGAAGTCGAGGCTGTTGAGGGCATCCAGGGTATCGTAGAGCGGCTCGATACTGCGCGCGTCGCGCCCGGCCCGGCGGGCCTTGCGCTGTTTCCAGTGCGCCTCTTCCTCCTCCAGATGGGCGGCGTCCAGCATCACCAGCCGCGCCAGCTCGCGGGTGGCGGCGGTGGTGATGATCTCGCCGCGGAAACCGCGCTTGACCAGCAGCGGGATGCGACCGCAGTGGTCGAGGTGGGCATGGGTCAGCAGCAGGTAGTCGATCTTCGCCGGATCGAAGCCGAAGGGTTCGGCGTTCTCCTCCTCCAGCTCGCGACCACCCTGGTACATGCCGCAATCCACCAGGATGCGCTTGCCCTGGGCATAGAGCAGGTGGCAGGAACCGGTCACGCCCTGATCGGCGCCATGGAATTCAAGGTGCATGCTGTAGTCCTTCCGCCAGCAGCCCGGCCAGCGGGATGGCATTGGTGGGGTGGGGAATGGCGTCGGTGCTGACCACCCGGCGCACGCCGGCGGCATGCAGCCGCTGCAGGGCGTCGCCCACGAACAGGGCGTGGGTGACCACGGCGGCCATCTCCGAGGGGCCATGGGCGGCGAGGCTGCGGGCCGCGACCTCTAGCGTGCGGCCGGTACTGGCCACATCGTCCACCAGCACCACGGGCCGGCCCCCGATGCGGGCCGGTGGCAGCGCGATGCGCACCTCGCGATCGCCCAGCCGCTGCTTCTGGCCAACGATGTAGTCCAGCCCCTGCGGCCTGGCGATGGCGGCCACCCATTGCTCGGACTCGGCATCGGGCCCGACCAGCAGCGGATCGTCGAACTGGCGGCCGATCCATTCGCCGATGGGGGCGGTGGCGTGCAGGGCCACGGCATGCTGCAGTGGGACCGCCTCTTTCAGGGAATGGACCCGGTGCAGGTGCGGATCCACCGTTACCAGGCCGTCGAACAGCTCCGCAAGCCAGGCCCCGACGATGCGCTGGCTCACGGCCTCGCCGGGGTGAAAGGCCTTGTCCTGGCGCATGTAGCAGAGATAGGGGGCCACCAGATCGACCCGTTCGGCACCCAGTTCACGGGCGGTACGGGCCGCCAGCATCAGTTCCACCAGCTTGTGGTTGGGCTGATGCAGGCTGCGGCAGAACACCACCCGCGGCGGCAGGGACTCCGGCAGGCGCACCAGGCTTTCGCCATCGGGAAAGCGGTGCAGCGCCACGCTTCGACAGGGCACGCCCAGCGCCTCGGCCAGGGCATGGCCCTGGCTGGCATACTCGTCGAAGCAAAGCACCAGGTCGGGGTTCAGAACTGCCACATGAAGTCTCCTTCGTCGATGCCCCCGTCCTGGCCATCGCCGATGCGGTAGCCGTCGTCGCGTTCGGCTGCGGCCACGGCAAAGTCGAAATCGGCCGGGAACTCGGCATGGATGCGATACAGGACTTCGCCCTTGCGCACCGCCTCGCCCAGCTTGTGCACCAGGTCCACGCCCGCGCCCTTGTCCATCGGCGCGCCGGCGAGGCGGGCGATGCGGGCGATGCGCTGATTGTCGATGGCCAGCACCCGGCCATCGCGCTCGGCACGGACCTCGTGCACATGGCGACCCGGTCGAAGCGGTTCGTGGCGCTCGCCCTGGGCACGGACAATGGCGCGGAACTTCTCGTAGGCACGGCCGCTGTCGAGGATGTCCTGCGCCAGTCGGTAGCCATGGCCGCCGCGCACATCCGGGTCGAACTCGAGGATGCGCCCGGCCAAATGCAGCGCCTTCTCGCGCAGATCCATCGGTGCCTGCGGATCCAGTCGCAGCACCTGCAGCACATCGCGCATCTCCAGCACCGGCCCCACGCCGCGGCCGACGGGCTGGCGGCCGCCGGCAATCACCACCTCCAGGTGCAGGCCCATCTCCTCGGCGACGAATTCGAACAGCTTGCGCAGACGCAGGGCATCGCTCTGCCGGCGGCGGACCTTGGCGCTGGGGCCGACGGGGATGTCGATCAGCAGATGGGTGGACCCGGCGGCGCGTTTCTTGGACAGGATGGAGGCCACCATCTGCCCCGGCGAGTCCAGAGACAGCGGCCGCTCCACGGTGATCAGGATGTCGTCCACCGGGGCCAGACGCGCGGTGCCGCCCCAGGCCAGGCAGCCGCGTTCCTTCTGCACGATCTCGCGCATGCGTTCCGGGCTCAACTCCACCTCGGCCACCACCTCCATGGTGTCGGCGGTGCCGGCTGGCGAGGTGATGGCACGGCTCGAGGTCTTGGGGATGAGCATGCCGTGGGCGGCAACGATGGATACGATGAGCGGCGTGGTGCGGTTGCCCGGGATGCCGCCGATGCAGTGCTTGTCCACGACCATGGGCTCGCCCCATTGCAGGTGGTCGCCGGTTTCGTACATGGCGCGTGTCAGGTACAGCACCTCCTCGCGTTCCATGCCGGCCTCGGCGCAGGCCACCAGGAAGGCGGCGATCTCGATCTTGGAATAACGATGTTCGAGGATGTCGCGGGTAATGGCCAGGTAGTCCGCTTCCCCCAGTCGGGCGCCGGCGATCTTGCGGTGCACGGCGTGCAGCGAACGGGGCGGCTGGGCATGGGATACGCGGACCGCCCGACCTTCCTCTACCCCGAGCTGATCGAAGGCCTGTTCGCTCAGCCCGATCTCGCCGGGGGAGACGATGCCGGCATCGTCCACGATGTTGAGCACCGCCAGCAGCGGGGGGCCGTCGTCGGCGATCTGCAGCTCCACCTTGGACAGCGCCTGGGAGCCCTCGCTGCGGTACATTTCGCAGTCGCGATGCAGGAAGGCCACGTTTTCCCGGTAGGTGTCGATGGCCACGCGCCGCAGTGCGAGGTGCGACCGACCGGTGGGATTGGTGTTCCCTTTGGGCTTTGTGTTGTTTTCGTTTTCTTCCGGCATGACATCAATATAGTTGCTTCGTGACAGGCTGGCGATGATCTGGCGCAAGTTGCTCACGAATGAGACGAAGGTCCTGCAGAGTATCGATGTCATGCATTCGACCGTCTCCATCGACGAGCCGAACAGGCATGGACGACTGCCGCAGCAGCCGGCGGGCGCCTTCCGGCCCGCGTAGCCGGGCGAGCCGGCGCCAGTCGCGTGGCGGGAACAGGGCAGGGGCCCCCGGAAGTCCATGATGCGCGGTGGCTACCGCGCTGCCGGGTTTCTCGCGCCAGATCCGAATCAGCTCCGGCAGCAGCCGGGTATCCAGCAGCACCAGGTCTGCCGGCAGCAGGATCAGGGCGGCCGGGCGTATCGGTAGCGACAGGGCCATGCGCGCTGCCAGCGCCACGCTGCTGCCCATGCCGCTGCGCCAGGCCCGGTTGTACACATGGGGCAGGCCGTTTTTCCTCCGGTGACAGCCGTCGATCACGATCATGGGCAGGCCGACGGTGGACATGGTGTTTTCGAGCCGTTGCAGCAGGCTCTGGCCGTGGATGCGAAGGCGAAGCTTGTCGCGTCCCAGCATGCGGCGCCCGCGGCCGGCTGCCAGCAGGGCGATCAGGACTGGCCGGCCTGCCTCAGGGGCTCGGCTGATTCGGGACGGGATCATCGGGATTGTCTCGCAGTGGTTGGGCGACCACCGAGACGGCGATGGCCTCCGGGTCATGGGCCCCGATGGGCAGGCCGGCCGGGGCATGGATCCAGGACGCGTCGGGATCCAGGCCGCAGTCGCGCAGCAGTTCGTGGCAGCGTGATGCAGC
Organism: Gammaproteobacteria bacterium; assembly: GCA_026995955.1. Taxonomy (GTDB): domain Bacteria; phylum Pseudomonadota; class Gammaproteobacteria; order J044; family J044; genus J044. Next base: position 608 of record JALWNJ010000163.1, on the reverse strand, counting down.
CCCGATCAGCCCCAGCCAGCGAGGAGGCCTGTCGGGATCAATGGTCTCCAGAAACAGGCGATCACGAGCCAGGTCGTGACTCATGACGAGGATGGCATCCGCGTTGCCCTGGACCATAGCCTGTTGCAGCGTGCGGGGGTCGAGCACACGGTGTGCAACCCTTGCCTGGCCGCGAAGCGGCACCAGGTCCGCGGCCTCGACCTGCCAGCCCTGTCGCAGGAGCAGGCGGGCCACCGGCGGAAGATCGGCCGAGCTGCCCAGCAGCAGGATTCGCGGTGCTGGCCGGTAGCGGATCCTGCGCACTACTCCGTCCATGGCGGGGGGAGGCGGCTGCAGGCTGGCCTGCGGGCAGTTTCCCCGGATCGCAAGGTACAGGTCGAGCGGCTGGGTCAGCACCGGGTCGAGCCATGAAAGGGGCTGATAGTCGTGTTCGGGCATGAGTGGAAACAGGCAGAGCTCGAGCAGTCCCCCGCAACCCAGTGCCAGCCCGTGTTCGCCGTCCTCGCGGGTGTCCAGCTGCAGCACGCCAGGTCGTGCATGCTTCAGCGCTTCCACGGCCTGTTGCGCAATCCAGGGCTCCAGACAGCCGGCCGTGATGCCCCCCTGCC